>CALMTS010000471.1 GCA_937872685.1 uncultured Desulfomicrobium sp. | reverse complement strand
GTACGCATCAAGTGTTTCGCCACCCTGAGCGACCACACTCCCGAGGGCGGCGGCCTCTCGCTGCCAGAGGGGAGCACCGTGGAGAATGCGCTCGCTCTGGTGGGGCTGACTCCGGCCGACGTGAAGCTGGTGTTCGTCAACAGCAAGAACTCCGAGGTGGGAACAGTGCTGGCCGACGGCGACCAGCTGGGCATTTTTCCGGCGGTCGGCGGCGGATGAGTTCCCCCTTCATGCGGCAGTTGGAGCGGGTCTGCGGACGCGACGAGGGACGGCGGGTCCGCACCGTGTCCCTGGCCGACCTGAACGGGCTCTGCGAGCGCGAGGGGTTGCCGCTCCGCGAAGGAGCGCGGCAGGCCCTTGCGCAGGGCGTGACGCCGCTTCCGTTGCTCAAGTGCCTGCACGGGGTGAGCCAGGAGGGTCAGGCGCGGCTCATGGACGGCTCGGTGCTGCTGGTGGGCGCCGGCGGGCTGGGGGGGTACGTGCTGGAGCTTTTGGCGCGTTTCGGCGTGGGGCGCATCGACGTGGCCGACGGCGACGTGTTCGAGGAGACCAACCTCAACCGCCAGCTCCTGTCCTCCGTGCCCGACCTCGGGCGCAACAAGGCCCGGGTCGGGGCCGAACGCGCCGCACGCATCGCGCCGCTGTCGGAGGTGCGGGCCCTGGAGGCGTTCCTGGACCGCGCCAACCTGCCCCGGGCCCTGGAGGGTGTGCAGGTGGTGGTGGACGCACTCGGCGGCATCGCCCCGCGCATGGACCTGCACGACGCGGCCCTGGGAATGGGCATCCCCGTCGTGGCCGGGGCCGTGGCCGGATGGACGGCCGTCGTGGGCAGCGAAACGGCCGGCCGGCGCGGCATCTCGCGCATGTGGGGCGATGCTTCGGCCGCCGACGCGGAACATACCCTGGGAAGCCTTGCGCCGGCGGTCTCACTGGCTGCGGCGCTCATGGCCGCCGAGACCTCGCGCTATCTCCTGCACGGCGAACTGGCCCTGGCCGGGCGCATGCTGCACGCGGACATGTCCTCCTTTTCGTTTGAAATCTATGATCTTGAATAAGTTACAGGACAATGCGATGAACACGATCGTTCTGGCCACGGGCAACGCGGGCAAGATCCGCGAGTTGTCGGCCATGCTGCACGAATTTCAGCCGGACATGAAGGTGCTCGGCCTCAAGGATTTTCCGGAGATCGGGGAGATTCCCGAAACAGGCGCGACCTTCGAGGAGAACGCGCGCATCAAGGCCCTGGCCGTGGCCCGCATCACCGGGCTGGTGGCCGTGGCTGACGATTCGGGCCTGGCCGTGGATGCCCTGAACGGGGCGCCGGGCGTGTACTCGGCCCGCTACAGCGGGGAGGGCGCCACGGACGAGAAGAATGTGGCCAAGCTTCTCGATGCCATGAAGGATGTGCCCGACCCGTGGCGCGGCTGCCATTTCGCCTGCGTCATGCTGGCCGCCACCCCCGGCGGGCAGGAACTGGTCGCGGAGGGAAGGTGGACGGGCCGGGTGGCTCACGCCCCGGCCGGGGACAAGGGCTTCGGCTACGACCCCGTATTTTTCGACGAGGAACTGGGGCTGACGGCCGCGCAGATGGACGCGCAGGTCAAGAACTCCCGCAGCCACCGCGGCCTGGCCCTGCGCGACCTGCTGCGCGGGTGGCCCGAATTCTGGAAACGCGCTCAACCGGAACTGGAGAAATAGCATGTGCGGCATCATCGGATACACGGGGCACCGGCCCGCCATCCCGGCCATTGTCGAAGGTCTGCGCCGCCTGGAATATCGCGGCTACGATTCCGCCGGAGTCGCCTATGAGGAGGCGCAGGGCCTTCAGGTCATCCGCGCCGAAGGCAAGCTCGGCGCCCTGGATCAGAAGATCGCGGGCCTGGACACGGCCTCCTCGGTCTGCGGCATCGGGCACACCCGCTGGGCCACCCACGGGCTGCCCGTGGAGCGCAACGCCCATCCCCACATGGACGGGGACTGCCGCTTCGCCCTGGTCCACAACGGGATCATCGAGAACTACGCGGAACTCAAGGCCGAACTCATGGCCGAGGGGAATGTCTTTCATTCCGAAACGGACACCGAGGTCCTGGTCCACATAATCGCCAAGGGCGTGGACCTGACCGGTGACGTGCGGCGGGGCATCTCCTGGGCCCTGTCGCGGATCGATGGGGCCTACGCGTTCGCGCTGCTCTCCCGCGAGCATCCCGGGAAGATCTGGGCCAGCCGCAAGGCCAGCCCGCTGCTGATGGGCATCGGCACGGGCGAGAATTTCCTGGCCTCGGACATCCCGGCCTTCCTGCCGTACACGCGCGAGGTCGTTTTCCTGGACAACGGGGAGCTGGTGGAGATCGACGCCGGTTCCTGGCAGGTCTTCGACGCCGCGTCGCTTGAGCCCAAGGCCAAGGAGGTCAGGCATATCTCGTGGGACGTGCAGGCCGCCCAGAAGGACGGGTACAAGCATTTCATGCTCAAGGAGATCTTCGAGCAGCCCAAGGTCATCCGCGACTGCCTGGCCGGGCGCATCCAGAAGGGGCGCGTGGTCCTGCCGGAGCTCGATGCCCTGGAGGTCCCCGGACGCCTGACCATCGTGGCCTGCGGCACATCCTACCATGCCGGGCTGTGGGCCAAGTACCTGCTCGAGTCCTGGGCGCGGATTCCGGTGCAGGTGGAGATCGCCTCGGAGTTCCGCTACCGCGACAGCGTGTTCCTGCCCGGAGACCTGGTCCTGACCATCAGCCAGTCCGGCGAGACGGCCGACACCTTGGCCGCCATCCGCATCGCCCGCGAAGCCGGCGTTCCGATCCTCGGTCTGTGCAACGTGGTCGGGTCATCCATCGCCCGCGAGTCCGACGCGGTCGTGTACACCCAGGCCGGTCCCGAGATCAGCGTGGCGTCGACCAAGGCCATGTGCAGCCAGATGGTGCTGTTGCTGCTCATGACCCTGACCTGGGGCGTGCGCAAGGGTTCGCTGCCCGACGGGGCCCTGCAGCGGTGCCTGGAAGACCTGCCGAAGCTGCCCGAAGCCCTGGAGCGCGAACTGCCCGCGATCCGCGACAAGGCCCGCACCCTGAGCCAGGAGTACTCCGATGCCAGGAGCTTTTTCTTTCTGGGGCGCGGCCAGAATTTCCCCATGGCCCTGGAAGGCGCCCTCAAGCTGAAGGAAATCTCCTACATCCACGCGGAAGGGTATGCAGCCGGGGAAATGAAGCACGGGCCCATCGCGCTCATCGATCCTCACTTCCCGACGTTTGCCATGGCGCTGGGCGACGAACTGCTGCAGAAGGTGGCCTCCAACCTGCAAGAAGTGCAGGCCCGCGGAGGGCGCATCATCGCCCTGGTCAACCCCGGCGCCGCTCCCGTGGTCGAGGACCCCTGGGTTCTGCCGGACGTCTGGGGCCCCTTGAAGAGTTTTCTGGTGCTGCCGGCCGTGCAGCTTTTCGCCTATGAAATGGCCGTGTACCTGGGCAAGGACGTGGACCAGCCCAGGAACCTGGCCAAAAGCGTGACCGTGGAGTAGTGATTTACGTGCGTTGCGTGCTGAAAACAGTATTGACGTTCATGCTGGTCCTCGGGCTGGCGGTGACGGCCCTTGCCGCGGCCAAGGATGACTATGCGCGCGGCGTGAGCTCCTTCAACGCCCTGCTGGCAAATGAGAAGCGGGCGGGGTTGCGGGCGGAGTGGCAGGCCGTGATGAAGCATTTCGAGCGCTCCCTGGCGGCCGAGCCCAAGGGGGATTACGCACCCAAGTGCATGTTTTTCATCGGACGGTCCCTGGAAGAGCTGGCGCGGCGCTCCTTTGCCAAGGGTGACCGCATGAACGCCCTCATTGCCTACGACCGCATGCTCGCGGCCTATCCGAAGCATGGCTGGTCCGACGACGCCCTGTTCCGTAAGGGCATGATCTGGATGGAGCAGGGCAAGGACCCGGTGCAGGCTGAGGGCGTGTTCAAAGGTGTGGTCGCCCTCTACCCCAAGGGGGACATGACCCCCAAGGCCCGCGAAATGCTGGCCCGGGTCACGGGGAAACCCGTTCCCCCGGTCGCGCAGGCGCGCGCCTCCGCTCCGGAACAGGCTCCCGCCGCGGTCAAGGCCAAGGCGGAATCGACGCTTCTGGGCATCCGCCACTGGTCCAGCAACGACTACACCCGCGTGGTCATGGATATGGCCGAGGACGTGAAGTACGAGCGGGCCCTGGTCGAAACGGCCAGCGGCGGCAACAAGCAGCTGCAGATAACCTTGCAGCGTACCGACATCGCCGCCGACGTCATGCCCGAGCGCACCATCCAGGACGGCATCCTTTCGCAAATCCGCGTCAGTCCCGGTCCGGCCGGAGGGGCCCTCGTCACCTTCGACCTGATGCACATGGACCATTATCGCGTGTTCACCCTGCCCGAACCATACCGGGTCGTGCTCGACATATATGGAGCAGAGGGCGGCCGCCCGGCCTCGGAGCCGGAACAGCCCGCCCAGGGACAGGCTGCCTCGGCGGCCAACGATGACATCGATCACGTGCAAGCCGCGCTGGCGGAATTGCAGGCCAGGAAGCTGGCCGAGCAACGCAAGGGCGCGGCCTCCAAGCCGGGCGCTTCCGCCAAGACCCCCGCGCCTCCATCAGCCAAGGCGCCTGCCGCGGCGCCGGCCAAGTCCGCCAAGAAGGCTCCCGCCGCCGAACAGAAGCCCGGCATCGAGGTGAGCGCCGCCCAGAAGAAATACACGGGGTCCCTGGTCGAGCAGCTTGGGCTCAAGGTCCGCACCATCATGATCGACGCCGGACATGGCGGCAAGGATCCCGGGGCCGTGGCCAACGGGTTGCGTGAGAAGGACATCAACCTGCGCATGGCCAAGATCCTGGGGCGCGAACTGCAGCAGCAGGGCTTCCAGGTCCATTACACGCGTTCCAACGACACGTTCATCCCCCTGGAGGAGCGCACGGCCATGGCCAACGCCAGGAACGCGGACCTGTTCATTTCCGTGCATTGCAACGCCCACAAGGACAAGAATGTGAGCGGGCTCGAAGTGTACTATCTGAACTTGGCGACAGATGCCCAGGCCGTGCGCGTCGCGGCCCGGGAAAACGGCGTTTCGGCCAAGAAGATCAGCGACATGCAGTTCATCCTCTCGGACCTGATGCTCAATTCCAAGATCAACGAGTCGCGCCAGATGGCGTCGCTTGTCGAGCAGGAGACGCTGCGCGCCATGCGTCCGCGGTACCCGCTTGCAAGCCATGGTTCCAAGGGCGCGTTCTTCTACGTGCTGACCGGGGCGCGCATGCCGTCCATCCTCGTGGAGATGGGCTATCTGACCCATGCCGCCGAGGCCGCCAAGATCAATACGGACGCCTATCTGACCTCCATGGCGCGTGGCCTGACCGCCGGCGTGGTGGCCTACAAGAAGAAACTCGAGCGCTTTGCCCTGAACGGTTCGGGCAATTCCTGAAGACAGCGTATCGCCGAATCCCGCCCTGCTCCATTTTCAGGAGCGGGGCGGTCTTTTTTTAACGTTCACCGCGGAGTGCCGTCATGGTTTTTCCCTTGGGTTCCGTCATCAACGCCCTGGCCATCCTGGCCGGAGGCGCACTGGGCCTGTTGCTGCATGGTCGGTTGCCGGAAAAGATGCGGCAGGTTGTCTTCCAGGGCCTGGGGCTCTGCGTCCTGGTCATCGGCATGCAGATGGCGCTGCAGGGCAAGAACGGCCTGCTGGTGGTCCTGAGCGTCCTGATCGGCGGCGTCCTGGGCGAGGCCATGGGCCTGGAGGACCTCTTCGCGGGCCTGGCCGACAAGCTCAAGTCCCTGGTACGCTCCTCCAACACGCGTTTCGTGGACGGCATGGTCAACGCGTCCCTCATCTATTGCATCGGGGCCATGGCCATCCTCGGCTCCTTCGATGAAGGCATCCGGGGCGATCATTCCATCCTCTTCACCAAGGCCCTGCTGGACGGTTTCGCGTCCATCGCCCTGGCGTCCACCTACGGCTCCGGCGTGCTCTTCTCGGCGCTGCCGGTGCTGCTCTATCAGGGTTTGCTGACCATTTTCGCCGGCGCCTTCCAGGGGCTCTTTTCGGACTATCTCATCGCCCAGCTCACGGCCACGGGGGGGACCCTGATCCTTGGCATCGGCATCAATCTGCTGGGCCTGACCGTCATCCGGCTCTCCAGCCTTCTGCCGTCGCTGGTCGTCATCGTCCTGCTCTCGGTCTTTTCGGGGTGATGCGAGTTCTTGGCGGCAGGGAGAGTTTCGCTTTTCAAATCTCGCGTGTTGTGTTTAGATTCAGGACGAATACGGTCGGGGCGGTCCCGGCCATCCTTTTGGACATGTACGGTCACGGGTGCGCGGATGACGGTATTCTCCCAGTCTCTGAGTAAACATGGCGGCGGGCGGCTCGGCCGCAAGCTGCTGGTCAGGATATTGCTGGGAATCGTCTTCTTTACCGCCCTTGGCACCATGGCGCAGCTCACCATCGACTACAGCAAGGACCTCCGGCTGCTGGAGTCCCAGCTGGAACAGATCCACTCCTCCCGGGTATCGAGCCTGACGAGTTCCCTCTGGCATCTGGACGAGGCCCAGGTCGAGTCGCAGCTCGAAGGCATCCTCGACCTGCGGGACATCAGGTACGCCCGGGTGGTCACTCCGGACGGACTGGATTTTTTCCGCGGCGAGGAAGCGGACGAGAAAACCCTCATCATCCGCAAGTTTCCGTTGCACTACACGGCGTTCGACCGCACCGAGGAGATCGGGACGCTGATCGTGGCCGGGGACAAGAACGCCGTGCAGGGCAGGCTCAAGGACAAGATTCTGGTCATCGTGGTCACCCAGGGCGTGCAGTTCCTGCTGGTGGGCGTGCTCATCGTGTCAATCGTCTACATGCTGGTCACCCGGCATCTGCGGCGCATGGCCCTCTACACCGCGGAGCTCAACATCGACAGGCTGCAGGAGCCTCTGGTGCTGGACAAGACGTCGAGCACTCCGGATGAGATCGATATCGTGGTCAACGCCTTCAATGCCATGCGTGAGAACCTGCTCAAGGATATCCGGCAGCGGGAGGAAGCTGAAACCAAGCTCAAGGCCGCAGAGGGCTACATCCGCAACATCCTCGATTCCATGCCTTCCATCCTGATCTCCGTGGACGCGCAGGGCAGGGTGACCCAGTGGAACCAGCAGGCCGTCCGCAAGACCGGCTTGCGGTCCGAGGATGCGGTGGGGCGCTTTTTCGACGAAGTCTTTCCGCAGTCACCGGTGGGGATGGCGCAGATCATCGAAGCGGTTACGGGCAATACCCCGCTCAAGGCCCTCAAGGTGCCCCACAAGATCGGCGATCTGGTCGAGCATGTCGACGTGACGGTCTATCCCCTGGAGACCAACAGCGCGCCGGGCGCCGTCGTGCGTATCGACAACGTGTCCGAGCGGGTGCGCCTCGAAGAGATGATGATCCAGTCCGAGAAAATGGTCTCCATCGGCGGCCTGGCCGCGGGCATGGCCCATGAGATCAACAATCCCCTGGCCGGGATCCTGCAGAACGCCCAGGTCATCCGCAACCGGGTCTCCCCGGATTTGCCTGCCAACAAGGCCGTGGCGGAGGAGGTCGGAATCGACATGGAGCGCCTCCATGCCTACTTCGAACGGCGTGGCTGCCTGCGCATGATGGACTCCATCATGGAGTCGGGGCACCGCGCCGCCCGCATCGTCGAGAACATGCTGTCCTTCAGCCGCAAGAGCAACGTGCAGATGGCCAAAGTGGATATCTGCGCCCTTCTGGACCGGACAGTGGAACTGGCCGCCAACGACTACGACCTGAAAAAGCAGTATGATTTCAGAAAAATACGGATCGTGCGCGAGTATGAGCCGGATCTGCCTTTCGTGCCGTGCGAGGAGAGCAAGATCCAGCAGGTCTTCTTCAACCTGATCCGCAACGGGGCGCAGGCCATGGCGTCCAAGCAGGCAGAGGCGTGTTTCGTGCTGCGCGTCAGGTCCCTGGGCGAGTCCGTGCGGATCGAGATCGAGGACAACGGTCCGGGCTTGCCCGAAGACTTGCGCAAACGGGTTTTCGAACCGTTCTTCACCACCAAGAAGGTGGGCGAGGGGACGGGCCTGGGGCTGTCGGTTTCGTACTTCATCGTCGTGGAGAACCACGGCGGGCAAATGGAAGTGGAGTCGGTTCCGGACGAAGGCACGACGTTCATCGTCACCCTGCCCCTGACGCCCGGGGTGCAGAGCGTCGAGGGGGTGCTGCAATGAACGGATGTACGACATGCCGGAGCCGTGGGCTGGTGTTGCTTCTGGATGACGAACAGAACATCCGGGACAGCCTGGCGGAATATCTTTCGGACTGCGGCATCGCGACCGTCCGGGCCGAGAGCGCCGAGGACGCCCTGGCGCTCGATTGCCTGGACGACATCGCGGTGGCGGTGGTCGATATCCGGCTCGGCGGCATGGACGGCCTGGAATTCATCAAGGCCCTGCATGCCCGCCAGCCTGCGGTCCGCTACATCATCCATACCGGGTCCACGGATTTTCAGCTCGACGCGGATCTGCGCGCCATCGGCCTGAGTGAGCGCGACGTCCTCTTCAAGCCCGTTCTGGACATGGCCCTGTTCACGCAGGCGATCCGGCAGAAACTGACGGAGGCCGGTTCATGAGCCCGGAAACGCAACCCGCAATCCTGACCATTGACGACGATCAGTCCGTCCGCGAAAGCCTCGCAAACTTCCTGGAGGATTTCGGGTTCGAGGTGTTGCAGGCCGGTGACGGCGAGGAGGGGCTGGAAGTTTTCGCCGCGCACCGTCCCGACCTGGTTCTCGTGGATCTGCGCATGCCGCGCATGGACGGATTGCAGGTGCTGGCCCGGGTGAGGGAGACGGCGCCGGAAATCCCCATCATGGTCGTGTCCGGGGCGGGTGACATCCGCGACGTGGTCGAGGCCCTGCGGCGCGGCGCATGGGACTACCTGGTCAAGCCCATCCAGGACATGAACATCCTGCTGCACTCCGTGCAGACGTGCCTGGACAGGGCTCGGCTGCTGCGGCAGAACCGCGAATACCAGAAGAGCCTGGAGGAATCTCTTGAGAAGCTGCACCGCACCCAGAAGGAGATGATCCACTCGGCCAAGATGGCGGCCCTTGGGGACCTGGTTGCGGGCGTTGCGCACGAGGTCAACACGCCAATCGGGGTGTGCGTCACGGCATCGTCGTTTCTCTCCGAGAGGACGCGTCAGCTTCGTGAATTGTACGAAAAAGGCGAGATGAAGCGTTCGGACCTGGAAAAATACCTGGCTCTGGCCGAGGAGTCGTCGGCCTCGGTGCTGACCAACCTGGAGCGCGCCGCGGAGCTGGTGCAGAGCTTCAAGAAGGTCGCCGCGGACCAGAGTTCCGAGGAAAAAAGGGTTTTCGATCTGCGGAGCTATCTGGAGCAGATCCTGGTCAGCCTCCGTCCGCAGTTCAAGCGGACTCCGCATACGGTGCATGTTGACTGCCCCGAGGGCCTGACGCTTGATTCCTATCCCGGAGCCATCATGCAGATCATGACAAATCTGGTCATGAATTCCCTTGTGCATGGCTTTTCCGACGGTCTGCCGGGCGAGATTCTCATCAAGGTCGAATCCGTGGGTGATGACGTGGCACTTTCCTACCGCGACACGGGCGTGGGCATGGACAAGGAGCAGCGAGAGCGGATCTACGACCCCTTCTACACGACCAAGCGCGGCTCGGGAGGCACGGGCCTGGGCATGAACATCGTCTACAACCTCGTCACCCAGACCCTCAAGGGCTCCATCCTTCTGGAGACGGCACCGGGCCAGGGCGCGGTCTTCCTGCTGACTCTGCCCCGGGACCCGGACAAGGTCGAGGCCGTGCAGGCCTAATCGCTTTCCGGGTTCAGGCTGCCCGGCAGTCCGGCCACGAATTCCCGTATCTCGTCACGCACCCGGCGATACACGGCCATGATTTCCGCCTCGTCCGTCATGCCTGCGCACAGGCTTGGCGGATCGTCGAACCCCCTGTGCACCCTCCGGACCCGACCCGGGAAGAACGGGCATGTCTCATTGGCATGGCCGCACAGGGTCACCACCACATCGATATCGCCCGCCGGCAACTCGTCCACGGTCTTGGAGGTGTGGCCGCTCATGTCCACGCCGGCTTCCGCCATGACCTTCATGGCATAAGGGTTCAGGCCGTGGCGTACGATGCCTGCCGAAGAGGCCGTGAATTCGCCGTGTTTGAGATGATGAGCCCAGCCTTCGGCCATTTGGCTGCGGCAGGAGTTGCCGGTGCACAGGAACAGTATGCGCATGATGTCTCCTTGGGTTTGACCCGCACGTGGCAGGCGCCCTGCAGGCGCCCGCCGTGTGGGGGATGTGTTCTGCTTCATTGCACTCCGTGTCTCTGCAGGCTGGCGATGCGCAGGCGGACCGGTGCTGCATGGCTTTGATGCGTTGGAGATTGGTTTCAGGTTGGCAGAAAAGGACGCATTACAAAATAGACACCCATAAGTCCGATGAGAACCCCCGCGAACCGGCGGAAGGCCGTGCCGCCGCGCTGCCATGCGGCGTTGGCCATGATGCGGCGGACCAGGGCGGCGGAGCTGCCGGCGATGACGATGGGGATGCAGTGCCCCAGGCCGAAGAGGACGATGAGCAGGAGGCCGGTCATGACTTTTTCCTGGACCGTGATGACGGCCAGGATGGGGGCGATGAAGCCGAAGGTGCAGGATCCGGAAAGGACGCCGTAAGCCAGGCCCAACACGAAGGCCCCGGTCATGCCGCGCAGCCTGAATCGTCCCATGAGGCTGCCGCCCATGGAGCATTTGGCCACACCGAGCATGTCCATTCCCACCCACAGCAGAATGAGTCCCACAACGATGGCCCAGTAAGGTCCTACGTCGCCGAGCATACGGCCGAGCAGGGCGCAGATCGCGCCGATGGCGGCGATGGTCAGGAACAGCCCGGTGGTGAAGAGGCCGGCGTAGAGCGCGGCCTGTCTTCCTTCCACCAGTTTGTCCTGACCGGCCACGTACCCGACGACGAGGGGTATGGAGGCCAGGTGGCAGGGGCTGAAGAGTACGCTGACCACGCCCCACAGGAAACAGCCCGCGGCCGCCAGGGCCACTCCGGACCCCATCCATTCGTGGATGAGGATCAGGAACTGGTCCATTACTCGGCTCCGAGTTTCGTCAGGACGTTCACGATAGCGTCTTTGGGGAAGTACCCTTCGTGGCGCATGACCTCCCTGCCGTCCCTGTCGTAGAAGATTTGCGTGGGGATGGCTCTGATGCCGAATTTTTCGGCCTCGTCCGGATTCTTCCAGACGTCGATGAAGACGATGGCTGCCCGGCCTTCATATTCTTCTGACAGGGACTCGATGACCGGGATCATCATCTTGCATGGGATGCAGGCTTTGGCGCCGATGTCGACCATGGTGACCATGCCCTTGATGGGCACGTCCCGGGGATCGCCGGAAATGAGGGGGGAAGTTGCTGCTTCGGCGGCACAGGCGAGGAAGGCGAAGACAACGAGAAAGCGGAGGATTTTCATGAAAACTCCGTGAAAGTGTTGTTCCGGGCTCAATGGGCTGAAAGAAAAAGTCGCTTCGCCGCAACGTGCCGTCCAAAAGGAGGCAAGGCGCGTTGCGGCGAAGTGCGGTTAAGCGGTCAGCCAGGCTACGACGTCGGCCTTTTTGGGGACCTTGCCCATGATCTTGACCGTGCCGTCCACGGCCACGGCGGGGGTGGTGAACACGCCGAATTTTGAGATTTCGGTGAAGTCCGTGACTTTTTCAAGGCTGGCTTCCACGCCGGCCTCGGCAATGGCAGCCTCGACGATCTTGAAGGTTTCGGTGCACTTGGGGCAGCCTGGGCCCATGACGTGAACTTTTTTCATGACAACTCCGTGGGTGTTGAAGATTCGTTTGGCGGGATGGCCAAGGATTATCCCAGCCTGTCGCGGGCCGTGAGCACCGAGTCCAGGCAATGAAAGAAATTCAGCACGCATGGCACGCGCAGGCGGTAGAAGACCTGCTTGCCCCGCTTCTCGTCTTCGACGATCCCCGTGTCCTTCAGAATCGAGAGATGCTTGGAGACCGTGGACAGATCGCGGTCCGCCAGGTCGCGCAGTTCGCAGACGCAACGTTCGCCACGCGAGAGTTCCTCGATCATCATGAGGCGGGTCGGATGGGCCAGGGCTTTCATGACCTTGGCGCGGGCCTCGAAATCTTCTTGGGTCGGGCGCAGGTGCACAAGCATGTGAGTCTCCGTTTTTTATTTGGCAATATTGCCAAGTGTTTCTTCCGTCAATTCCTTTCCGTATCCTCATTCGCGTCTCGAGACATTCCGTTCATATGGGCAAATCCGACAGCACCTCTTGACGGCACGCTGACCTTTGCATATTTGGCCTTTTGTGCAAATGAGGAGTTTCCATGAAAGCAGAAGACAAGAAATTTTATGAAGCAAAGGCCGCGGTCCTCAAGGCCTTGGCGCATCCGACCAGGCTTTGGATGGTGGAGCAGCTCGAAACCGGTGAAAAATGCGTGTGCGAGTTTGCCGGCGTTATTGATGCGGACTTCTCCACTGTTTCCAAGCATTTGAATGTACTCAAGCAGGCGGGGATCGTGGCCGACGAGAAGCGGGGCAAGCAGGTTTATTACAGTCTCAAGGTCCCGTGTGTTTTGAATTTCATGCATTGCGTGGAGGCCGTGCTTTCCGCGCGCGCCATGGAACATCTTTCGATGACCGGCCAGACGGCCGGCCGCAACTCAAACAGGGGTTTGTCATGAACTGGAGAGAAGAGTGGAAGCCGCTGGCGGTCATTGTGGCCGTCTTTTTGGCCTGTTTCTACCTGCCCGTCGGAACGCAGCGTTTCGACAACGCCATTCTCGAAGCATTCCACCTCGTCAAATGGTACGCGCAGGAGCATGTTCTGCTCTGTCTGATTCCGGCCTTTTTTATCGCCGGCGCCATTTCCGTCTTCGTCAGCCAGGGCGCGGTCATGAAGTACCTGGGCGCCAAGGCCAACAAGGTTCTGGCCTATGGCGTGGCCGCGGTCTCAGGCACCATCCTGGCCGTGTGCTCCTGCACGGTGCTGCCGCTTTTCGCCGGCATCTACCGCATGGGCGCGGGGCTTGGCCCGGCATGCGCGTTCCTCTATTCCGGCCCGGCCATCAACGTCCTGGCCATCGTCATGACGGCCCGCATTCTCGGCACGGAAATGGGCATAGCCCGTGCCGTGGGGGCCATTCTCTTCAGCGTGATCATCGGCTTGCTGATGCACCTCTTCTTCCGCAAGGAGGAAGCCGAGCGCCAGGTCATGCAGATGGCGCAGCTGGAGGAGGACGTGAAGCGTCCCCTGTGGCAGAACGCCCTGTACTTCGCCGCCATGGTCGGCATCCTGGTCTTCGCCAATTGGGGAAAACCGCAGACCGATTCCGGGCTTTGGGCGTCCATTTTCGGGGCCAAGTGGATCGTGACGTCCGCCTTTGCCGTGGCCCTGGGCGTCATGCTCGTGGCCTGGTTCGGCGTGAAGGTCTGGAAGGTCTGCGTCGCGGCCGTCCCCGTCATTCTGTTCGCGCTCCTTTTCCCGGAACAGCCCCTGCTGGCCTTCACGGCCGGAGTCGTCGGCCTTTCCGCGTTCACGAGCACGGACGAAGGCGAGGTCGGGGACTGGTTTTCCTCCTCCTGGGGTTTTGCCAAGCAGATCCTGCCGCTCCTGCTTTTCGGCGTGCTCATCGCCGGGGCCCTCCTTGGCCGGGTGGGCTACGAGGGTCTCATCCCGTCAGAGTGGGTGGCACGGGCTGTGGGTGGCAACTCCTTCTGGGCCAATTTCTTCGCGTCCTTCGCTGGCGCCTTCATGTACTTCGCCACCTTGACCGAAGTGCCCATTCTGCAGGGCCTCATCGGCGCGGGCATGGGCAAGGGCCCGGCCCTCGCCCTGCTCCTGGCCGGCCCGGCGCTCAGCCTGCCGAACATGCTGGTCATCAACAGCATCATGGGCGTGAAGAAGACAGTGGTCTTCGTGACCTTGGTCATTGTCATGGCGACGGTCTCCGGAATCTTTTACGGTGCGATCTGGGGCTGACCAGAATATTTGCCCCGTTCTGCAAGGGGCGTGCGTGAAGACAGCGGCACAATCCCGCGTATGCGGGCGTTGTGCCGTTTTATTTGTGCAGCCGATGTGCAGGAATGCGCAGTTCATGTGCATCATGGCGCCTTCAGGCGCGAGCCAGCGGAATTTGATCAATGATATCGAAGGGGCTCAGTCTGGTCCGGGGTTTGCTTTCCCGCGTCGGCCGGCAGCGTCGGTTGCCGGCATGAGGAAAACGTTAAACGGGGGGCCAATGGCTAAAAGAAGTTCGAAAAAAGAGGAAAAGCAGGCGGGGAAGAACAGCCCGATGCTGTATGGTGTGGTTTTGCTCATCGCGGGAGCTCTCATCGGTGGCGTCGTCAGCACGGCCATCCAGTCCACCTCCCGGCAGGCGGCAGCTCCGGTCCAACAGGGCGGGGACATGTTCTCCCAGATCAAGGCCTATTCCGACAGGGTGGCTCTCAACCCGAAGGATGCGGCCGCATGGGTGACCCTTGGCAACCTCTATTTCGACACGAACCAGCCCGCGAAATCCGTCGAGGCGTACACTCGGGCTTTGGAACTGAGTCCCGGAAATCCCAACGTGCTGACGGATATGGGCGTCATGCACCGCGCCCTGGGCGAATACCAGAAGGCGCTCGATGCCTTTGCCCGGGCCATGGAGGCCGACCCGTCCCACGAGACCGCGCGCATGAATACGGGCGTGGTCCTGCTGCATGACATGGGCGACAAGGCCGGAGCCATCAAGGCGTGGCAGGAGCTGGTCCGGATCAATCCTCAGGCGCGCAACGCCGAGGGCCGGCTCGTGGCGGACATGCTCAGGCAGATGGGCGGTTCCGTGAACGAAGCCGGGACCGGTTCGGAAGCCGGTCCGCGTCTGCTCGCGCCCGGGGGCGGCTCGTAAGAGCGTTGGAACCGGACACGCCGATGGTAAGGGCGTGTCCGGAGATCGCGGATTATTTTCGTGCTTCAAGGGTTGCCATGAAGGCAGGAAGTCCTGGTTTGCCGTCCTTGGTGCTGACGCCTTCAAGCCATTTGGCCGCCATTTCGGGATGGGCCGTTACCCAATCGAGAGCGGCGTCGCGGGCTTTCATCTCGGGGTTTTCGTGCATGGTGACCATGATCGAGTTCATCATGCCGACCGGGACGACGTAATTCTTGAGAAAGCGGGTCACATTCGGCATGTCCTCAGGGAAGCCCTTGCGCACGTTGGTGTAGACCGTGGCCGTGCCGTCGTTGGGGCCGAAGGTTTCGTCCGTGCTGCCCGTCAGGTAGCGCATGTCGATCTTCTCGTTCATGCTGTGCGGGGACCAGCCCAGAAAGATGATCCACTTCTTTTCTCGCATGAAGGACTGCACCTGCGCCAGCATGCCGGATTCACTGGATGCGACCAGTTCGAACTTGCCCAGGCCGAACATGTTCGTGTCGATCATGGACTGAATGATGTCGTTGCCGTCGTTTCCTTCCTCGATGCCGTAGATCTTCCATTCCAGTTTGTCGCCGTATTTGGCGATGTCTTTGAAATCCTTGATTCCTCCGTCCACGACATAGGCCGGAGCCGCCAGGGTGTATTTCGCCCCGGTCATGTTCGGCACGAGCTGGATCACGTTGCCGGAGTCGAAGTGCGGCCGGGCCACGCTCTCCATGGACGGCATCCAGTTGCCAAGGAACACGTCGGCCTCGCCGGTGGCCAGGGCCTGATAGCAGATGGGCAGGGATGTCATCATGTTGTTGGAGGAGTAGCCGAGGCTCTGCAGGATGGCCACGGCCAGTTCGCTGGTCACGGTGACGTCGGTCCAGCCCACGCTGGTGATGCGCACATCGTCGCGGCTCGCCTGGGCCGGAGCGGTGAAGAGGGCCAGAAGCAGGACAAGGACGGGGATGGTTTTTTTGAGTGTGGCGATGGTCATGGATACTCCCGTGTTGAGATGAAAGGCTCGGTGATGCGGGGCCGGGACATCCCGGCCCTGCGAGCTACACGCCGAACCAGCGGATCGGGCGTGCGTTGTGGTTTTGGAAAATGTGTTTGACTTCCGTGTATTCCTCCAGGCCCATGCGGCCGAGCTCCCGGCCAAGGCCGGACTGCTTGTATCCGCCCCAGGGGGCCTGGGTGAAATAGACGTTGAAGTCGTTGACCCAGACCGTGCCGAAGCGCAGGCCCGCCGACATGCGCCGCATGCGGTCCGGGTCGCGGGTCCAGAATCCGGCGGACAGGCCGTAGATGGTGCTGTTGGCCCGCGCGAGCGCTTCGTCTTCGGTGGTGAATCGCTCAATGGTGATGACCGGTCCGAAGACTTCCTCCTGCACGATGCGCATGTCGTTTGCGCACTCCGTGAACAGGGTCGGTTCAACGAAAAAGCCGTTGGCCAGGGCCGGATCGGCCGGACGTTTTCCGCCAAGCCTCAGTCGGGCCCCTTCCTCGCGGGCGATGCCGATATAGCTTTCCACCTTGTCGCGGTGCGCGGCCGAGATGAGGGGGCCCATCTGGGTGCCGTCCGTCATCCCGTCTCCCATGCGGATTTTGGCCATGCGTTCTGCAAGGGCCTCAACCATGCGGTCGTGGATGCCGTCCTGCAACAGGACGCGGGCTCCGGCGGAACAGATCTGCCCGGCGTGGAAGAACACGCCGTTCAGAATGGAGTCCAGGGCCGTGTCGAAGTCGGCGTCGTCGAAGATGATGTTCGGGTTCTTGCCGCCAAGCTCAAGGGCGACCTTTTTCACGTTTGCCGCCGCCGCGCGCATGATGGTCTTGCCGGTCTCGATGCCGCCGGTGAAGGAGATGAGGTCCACATCGGGGTTCTCGGCCAGTTCCGCGCCCACCGTCGCGCCGGGCCCCAGAACCAGATTGACCACGCCCTCCGGAAATCCGGCCTCCGCGCACAGCTCGGTGATCTTGATGGTGGTCAGGGGCGTGATTTCGCTTGGCTTCATGACCACGGTGCACCCGGCGGCAAGGGCCGGAGCCAGCTTCCAGGCGGCCTGCAGCAGGGGATAGTTCCAGGGCGAGATCTGGCCGCAGACCCCTACGGGCTCGCGCACCACCATGCTTGTTGAATCCGGGACCGGGGATGCGATGACCTCGCCCCCGTCCTTGTCCGCAAGCCCCGCGTAGTAGCGGAAGATGCCCGCGATGTCGGCCATGTCCCAGCGGCTCTCCTCCAGGGTCTTGCCGGTATTCAGAGTTTCAAGCCGGGCCAGCTCCTCGGTGTCGCGTTCGATCAGGTCCGCCAGGACCAGCAGCTTGCGCCCTCGTTCCGGCCCCGTGGTTCGGGGCCACGGACCCAGGTCGAAGGCGCGCCGCGCCGCGTCGATGGCGTCGCGGGCATCCTCACGTCCCCCTTCCGACACGGTCGCGATGACGCTCTGGTCGAAAGGGTTGATGATGTCGCGCGTGGCCGCGGAGTGGGCGCGGGTCCAGAGACCGTCGATGTGCATCGTTTTCTCGGTCATTTCTTCTCCTTGGCCGCAGCCTTGCTTCCGTGGCGGTAGAAGGGGGCCGTGTCGGGCGCCAGCGGCGTGTTGCCGAGGATCATGTCCGCCGCCTTCTCGGCGATCATCATCACCGGGGCGTAAATGTTGCCGTTGGTAACAAAGGGCATGATCGAGGCGTCGACCACGCGCAGTCCCTGCACGCCATGCACGCGCAGCTCGCTGTCGACCACGGCCATGTCGTCGTAGCCCATCTTGCAGGTGCAACTCGGGTGATAGGCGCTCTCGCCTTCACGGGCCACGAAATCGAGGATTTCCTCGTCGGTCTGCACGTCCTCGCCTGGAGCCAGCTCCCGGCCGCGGAGACTGTCGAAGGCGGGCTGGGTCATGATCCTGCGGGTCAGGCGGATGGCGTCGACCCAGTCTTTGCGCTCCTGTTCCGTGGACAGATAGTTGAACAGGATGGATGGGTATTCCTTAGGGTCGGCGCTCTTGATCTTCACATGGCCGCGTACGTCGGTGTTCATGGGGCCGACGTGAACCTGATAGCCATGGCCCTCATTGGGAGAGGACCCGTCGTAGCGGATGGCGATGGGCAGAAAGTGGTACTGGATGTTCGGGTATTCGACCTGATCGTTGCTGCGAATGAAACCACCGGCTTCGAAATGGTTGGTGGCCGCCTCGCCGGTCTGGCCGAAGAGCCATTTCAGGCCGATCCAGGGCTGGTTCCACCACTTGAGGGCCGGGAACATGCTGACGGGCTTGGTGCAGGCGTACTGCACATAGAGCTCCAGGTGGTCCTGCAGGTTCTCGCCCACGCCGGGCAGGTCGTGGACCACGGGGATGCCCAGTTCGCGCAGCTGAGCCCCGTTGCCGACGCCGGAGAGCTGCAGCAGTTGCGGGGAATTGATGGCCCCGCCGCAGCTGATGATCTCTCCGCCGTTGACGCGGTGCATGCGGCCCAGACGCTCGTATTCGACGCCCACGGCACGGGTGCCTTCAAAGAGGATGCGGTGGGCCGTGGCCTTGCACTTGACGGTCAGATTGCGCCTGCTCTTGACGGGATGGACGTAGGCCCTGGCGGCGTTCCATCGCCGGCCGCGATAGGTGGTGCGGTCGAATTTGCCGAAGCCTTCCTGCCGGTAGCCGTTGACGTCGGTCAGAGGATACCCGGCCTCCTGCACGGCCTGGAAAAAGGCGTCGAAGAGCGGGTTGTCGCAATCCGGGCTGGTCAGATACAGGGGGCCCGCGCCGCCCTGATATTCGTCCGCGCCCTTGAGCCGGTATTCGAAACGCTTGAAGTAGGGCAGACAGCGGGCGTAATCCCAGTTCTCAAGGCCCTTTTCCCGGGCCCATTTCTCGTAGTCCATGGCGTTGCCGCGGATGTGGATCATGCCGTTGATGCAGCTCGACCCGCCGAGCACCTTGCCGCGCGGCTGATAGATGCGCCGGTTGTGCATGTGCGGCTCCGGTTCGGATTCGTACCACCAGTTGTAGGTCTTTCCGGCCAGGGGATAGGTCAGGGCGGCGGGCATGTGGATGCGGAAATCGAGGCGGAAGTCGGGCAGGCCGGCTTCGAGGACCAGGACGCTGGTTTTGGGATTGGCGCTCAAACGGTTGGCCAGGACGCTGCCGGCGGA
>CALMTS010000470.1 GCA_937872685.1 uncultured Desulfomicrobium sp. | reverse complement strand
TAGTCCTGGAAGACCAGGATGGCCGGTGCCTCCCTGGTGATGGGCCGGTCCGTCGCGACGGAACCGCTGTCTGCGCGCTCCAGGCCCGCGATGATGTGCAGCAGGGTGGTCTTGCCCACTCCGGACGGGCCGATGATGGACACCAGTTCCCCATGCCCGACCTCGAAGCTGACGTCGTGGAGCACGGGGACGCCCTGAAAGGATTTTCCCAGGTTGGAGATTGAAAGGCGCATGAACTCTTATTTTTCCAGGGCCTGGAAGTGGCGCATGAAACGGCGGTCGATGAAGTCCTTGAGCATGAAGGCCAGGCTGTTGCGGAACGCGACGGGCCCCTTGCTGAAGATGGCGGTGCCGTCCCCCATGTTGAAGAGGAGCAGGTAGCTGCCGCCCGGGTCAAAGGTCGCGAGCCGCTTGCCGTTCAGGCTGGCGCGGACATTGCGGTACAGAACAGGGTTCTGGCGCACGGCGTACACCCCGACCTTGTCCAGGGGGACGGGTGCGTAGTCGATGCAGTCCCCGCCTCCGAAGATGGCCGGGTGGCCGACGCTCTGCAGCCGTTCGTTGACGAGCAGTCCGCCGCTGCGGCCCGTGGGCAGTCCGGAATCGCCGAAAAGGCGCGAGGGTTTGACGCCCGTCGCCACGAACACGAGGTCCGGATGATGGGTCGTGCCGCCCTGGAGGATGACCCCGTTGCGGATCTCCTGCACGTACCCGTCCTCGCGGATTTCTATGTCCTGTCGCTCCAGGGAGTCGCGGGCCATGTCCTGGATCTTTTCCGGCAGCCTGCCCAGGAACCGGCGCCCGGCGAAGAGGGTGATTTTCGGAGCGTGGCGCCCTCTGAGCAGGGCCAGCTTGCGCACGTTGCCGGCGATCTCCAGCGCCGCCGGCCCGCCGCCGACCACGGCGATGGCGGCCCTGGTCCGGGCGGCGCAGAGGGAGATGACGGCCCGCTGGGCCTCCTGCAGGCGCTCGATGGGCTTGACCGTGAAGACGCTCGAAGTGTCGCCGTGGATGTTGTCGAAGGGGATGAAGCTGCCGGCGTTGCAGGACAGCACGTCGTACTCCATGGTCCGCCCCGAGGCGAGGGTCACGGACCGGTCCTCGGCATCGATGCGCACGACCTTGTCGCGCACGAAGGTTCCGCCCTGGCGTTCGACCACGTAGCGGGTCGCGAAGCGGATGTCGTCCGGGGTGTACGTCAGGCCCAGCATGCCCGGCCCCATGCCGGAGTAGTAGTGGAAGTCTGAAGGCTGGATCACGGTGACCTCATGGCCGTCCCTGATCAGATCCCGGATGTGGGCCAGAATGGTCATATGCGCGTGGCCGCCGCCGGCCAGGATCAGTCGTTTAGCCATGGTTTCTCTCCCGTGATGGTGTGAGGGGGGCAGAAAGCCCGCTGGGCCATGTTTAACCATAATACCCGGGCGGACGCAACGACTTGGCCCTTGCGGGGGGCCTTGTCAGGGGGTTCGGGACAGGTTCCCGTCGAACCACGCGTCGAAGAGGTGGCGGGAGATGGTCTCGGCTGCCGGCAGCACCAGTTCCCCAGACGCCAGCAGCGCCGGGATCTCGCTGCGCGGAAACCAGCGCGCGTCCTGCAGTTCCGCGTCATTCAGGCGGATTTCCGTGGATGTCGCGCGGGCATGGAAGCCGAGCATGAGTGACGAGGAGAACGGCCAGGGCTGCGAACAGAAATAGCGGATGTCCGTGACGGCGATGCCCGTCTCCTCCATGACTTCGCGCAGGACCGCGTCCTCGGCGCTCTCGCCGGGTTCCACGTAGCCCGAGACGGCCGAATAGACTCGGGGTTTCCAGGACGCCTGGCGGCCCATCAGGCAGCGCTCCCCGCGTTCGTCCTCGTGGTGGATGAGCACGATCATGGCGGGGTTGATGCGCGGGTAGTGCTCCATGCCGCAGTCCGGGTTCGTGCAGGTCTGGGCCAGGGAAAAGGGGCGGGGCTCCGTGCGGTGCCCGCACAGGCTGCAGTAGCGCGTCTGGTTGTGCCAGGCGGCCACCGAACTGGCGTAGCCGAGAAGGGCCGTCATGTGCGCCGGCAGAATCGAGGCCTGGGGCCGCAGGGGGAGAAAGTCGCCCAGGGTCGACAGGCAGCGGGCCGTGCCCTCCGGAAGGCGCTCGAAGCTGACGGCGTGGTAGCTGATTTCGCCGTCGTCGCCGAGGAGCATCGTTTCCAGGCGGATGCCGGCGCAGCCTTCGAGGATGCGCGGGGACAGCAGGAGCGGTTCGCCCTGTTCCGTGTCGAACAGCACCTCGTCGCCGCGGACCACGATGTAGGCCTCGCGGACCGTTGCCGCCGTGGTCCCTGCGGCCGGGTCGCCGACGGGGCGCAGGGGTTTGCGGTTCAGGATCAGGCCGGAAAAGGCGGTGCGGGCGGAGCGGGTGTAGTGGTCCATGGGTTTCTTACGGGGCTTGGCGTTCGGTGCGCTTCGAGGCGTGCAGACCTTGTGCCCTGCTTTTGAACCTGCGGCAATAGGTGCAGTGGCGGCAGACCTCCTCCACCAGTTCGCCCCGGGCGAAGCCCTCGCGCATGGCCCTGGCCCTGGGTGCGGCCAGGATCTCCGCCAGGCTGGCCTCGTGCAGGCTGCCCAGGGCCAGGCGGCCGTCGGCGTCCAGGCAGCAGGGGCAGACCGTGCCGTCGGCCAGAATGGCGCAGTGGGTGGAGAGGGCGTGGCAGAAGCCCCGCGTCGAATCGTGCGCGGTCATGCCGCCGGGCCATTCGAAGACCGTGTCGGTATGCAGGTAGATGCGCCCCCGCAGCCTCAGGCTCTTGCGCCCGCGGGGCGGCGCGGGGCGTTCGATGCCCAGGCGCGCGGCGAGGAGGTCCAAGGCCTGGGCGTTGAATGCGCCGTGCATGGGGTCCTGCAGGGTTTCAAGGGTCCAGAGCCGCAGATTGACGTAGAGTGCGGGACGCAGCGTCTGGGCTCGCAGGCAGAATGCGAGAATGCGT
Organism: uncultured Desulfomicrobium sp.; assembly: GCA_937872685.1. Classification (GTDB taxonomy): domain Bacteria; phylum Desulfobacterota; class Desulfovibrionia; order Desulfovibrionales; family Desulfomicrobiaceae; genus Desulfomicrobium. The sequence goes on along the minus strand of CALMTS010000470.1, from coordinate 16,185 downwards.
TCCAGGGCGGTCAGGTCGGGCCCCTCCGGGCCCTGCAGGGCCTGCAGGGAGAAATTGACCTGCCGCAGGGCCGGGGCCTGGAGCAGGATTTCCGCCCGTCGGTCCAGCAGGACGCCGTTGGTGGTCAGATTGACCTCGATGCCGGTATCGGCGCACCGGGCCATGATTTCGGGGAAATGCGGGTGCAGCAGGGGCTCCCCCAGGACGTGCAGACAAACCTGCCGGGTCAGCGGGGCGATCTGCTCCGCAACCCGCCCGAAAAAGGCCGAATCCATGAAGGCCGGCGGCCTGGTCGTGCCGGGGCAGAACGGGCAGCGCAGATTGCAGACGTTGGTGATTTCCACATAGATGCGCTGGAAGCCGTCAGAGCTTTGCAACCGGCTCTTCAATCCGGGGAGCTCTCTTCTTCCGGGGCCGGGACGAGCGGCAGGGTGAAATGGAATTCGCTGCCCTGTCCGGGCTCTGAGACCAGGCACATGCACGATCCCATGAGGCGCAGGAGACGCTTGACGATGGCCAGTCCGATGCCTGCCCCGCCATGTCCGCGGGTGGCGGCCATGTCGGCCTGGGTGAAGGGTTCGAAGAGGGACTCGAGCTTGTCGTCCTCGATGCCGCTGCCGGTGTCGCTGACTGCGAAATGCAGCATGCCTTGCCCCGCCGCGTTGCGCTGGGGGAGGAGGGAAATCTCGACGCGGACGCGGCCCTGTTCCGTGAATTTGATGGCGTTGCCGACCAGGTTGAAGAGCACCTGCCGGATGCGGCGGATATCGCCCGTCAGCTTTTCCGGAACTTCGGGGTCCGTGACCACGGTCAGTTCGAGCCCCTTGCGCTGCGCCTCCTCGGTGAACGCCCCCAGGATGGGCTGGGTGAGTTCCGCGGTCACGAAGGGGTGCACGGCGAGGTCCAGGGCGCCCGTGTCCATGGCCGAGAGATCGAGAACATCCTGCAGGATGGTCAGCAGGCTGCGGCTGGAGCCGATGGCCATGGCGATGAAGTCGTCCATGTCTTCGGGCTTGAGGTCCCGCATGACCTGCAGGGAACCCAGGATGCCGTTCAGGGGGGTGCGGATTTCGTGGCTCATGACGGCCAGGAATTCCGATTTGGCCCTGCTGGCGGCCTCGGCTGCGTTCTTGGCCTTGAGAAGCTCCGCCTCGACGAGCTTCTGCATGGTGATGTCCACGAAGGATTCCACGAGGACATGCTTGCCGCCGATTTCGGTCTGGATGGCGGATTTGAGGATATGGACCGGCCTGCCCCCGGCGTCCTTCAGCCGGACCTCGCATCCGAGCACGCTCCCCCTGTGGTCCAGCACGGGGCAACTCCCTTCGCAGGAGGAACAGATGTACTCGGCGCAGTGGGAGCCGACCAGGTCGTCCCGGCTGCGTCCGGTTATCCGCATGAGCTCGGGGTTGACGTACTCCACGCGGCGTTCTCCCGTGTCCACCACGGCGATGCCCACCTGCAGGGTGTCAAGGATGAGGCGCAGCCGTTCCTCGTTGCGCTGTAGCCGCGACTGGGTCTGGATGCGCTCGGTCACGTCCTCCATGATGGCCAGGGCTCGCCCGTCTTCCAGCCTTCTGCTTTGCATGTTGAAAAGCTTGGTGGAGCCGTCCTTGCACGTCACTTCCGCCAGGGTGCCCTCGCCGTCGACGCCCTTGAGTCGCTGGGCCCAGACCCGCAGAATCCCGGCCCTGGCGTGAATGTCGGGGAAAGCCTTGCGAAACAGGCTGTTGCGCGTGCTGATGTCGCCGAGTCCATAGCCAGTGAGCTGGCTGAAGGCCGGGTTGACCAGGCCGACCTTGTTGTCGGGCTGGATGACCAGGAGCCCCATGGGCAGCCGCTGGATGAGGGTGTCGAGCATGTCCAGGTGCGTGCGCGTCTGGCGGTGTGACTCGTCCAGTTCCGCAATATGCAAGTGGTAGAAACGCCGGATGAGGAGGGTTGCCGGGACCAGGAAGCTGACGAAGAGCACCGCGCCGCCCAGACCCGTGAGCAGATGCAGGACATTGAGATTGTCGAGCTTGCGGATTTCCACGTCTGCGCAGGACAGGTACGGCCTGCCTGCCGGACTGGATTCAAAGACGCAGCCGGACCGGAAATCCCCCCATTCATCGCTGTAGGACAGGACGACGTCCTTGCCTTCGCGGATGGCCTGGGTGAACTCGGGCGGGGCCTCCTCGTAGGGATAGAAGTACCAGGATTTCAGTTCCTTGGCTTCTTCATCGGTGACTGTCGGGGCGGAGAAAAAGAGGGCGCCGTCCTTCAGGACGAGCGTGTAGACATAGATGAGTTCATTGGCCTTGGCGAACTCGTTGAACTTTTCGCGGTTGACCATCTCCTCGTCGAACCCGATGGAGTCTGCGGCCACTGCCCGGTCATGGAAGTCCGGGGCCAGGAGGAGCCTGAGGCTGCGCGCCGCGGAGAAGAGCCTCTGGTCCGTGTTTTCAAGAGTCTGTGCGTTTTCGTAACTGGTCCAGGCCAGGGTCACGGCGGCGATGACGCCGCAGTAGACGAGCAACAGCACGATGGCTCTGAGGAGGATGGGGCGCGGCAGCTTTTTGTTCATGTCCTGGTTTTGGTCCGGGTGCAAAAACGGGAAGATATTGGTCTACAGTATGCGTCCTGCGTCTCCAATGCAACGCCGTGTGAGGTTTTTTGGCAACATTTTTTCAAACTGTCCCCGGATTCCGGGTTGCTGCGGCCGGCGGAAAAAGCAACCCCCGCCAGGGGCGGGGGCTGCGGAGCGTCGGGTCCGGGCTAGAGAGAGTAGAGTTCCTCGCCCGAGAGGATGCGCACGTTGTTCTTCTGCAGGACCTCGATGGCCTGGTCCGTGCGATCGAAGCGGAAGATGAGGATGGCGTTGCGGCCGCTCTGGGTCACGAAGGCGTACATGTATTCGACGTTGACGCCGCCGGCGTTGAGCATCTCCAGGATGGTGTGCAGCCCGCCGGGCCTGTCCCCCACCTCGGCGGCCACGACGTTGGTGCGGCCCACGGTGAAGCCCTTGGCCTTCAGCGCTTCCTTGGCCTTCTCGTTGTCCGTGACGATGAGGCGCAGGATGCCGAAGTCGGACGTGTCGGCCAGGGACAGGGCGCGGATATTGATCTGGTTCTCGGCCAGGGTCTTGGTCACCTCGGCCAGGCGGCCGGCCCTGTTTTCCAGAAACACGGAAATCTGTTCAACTTTCATGATTCCTCCCGGTAAGGGGCTACGGGCGCGAAAGATGCCGCGCCTGCCGGTTGTTTACGCGTTGCGAAGGTCGATGATGCGCTTGGCCTTGCCCTCGGATCGTTCGATGCTCCGCGGTTCGGACAGGGTCACCTTGGCGGTGACGCCGAGAAATTCCTTGATATTCTTCTGTATCTTGGCTTCGATACGCTGTAAATGCTTGATCTCATCCGAGAACATCTTTTCGTCCACCTCGACCTTGACCTCGAGCATGTCCAGGCTGCCTTCGCGGGTCAGGATGAGCTGGTAGTGCGGGGCCACGCCCTGGGTCTCGAGCAGGATGGTCTCGATCTGCTGCGGGAAGACGTTCACGCCGCGGATGATGAGCATGTCGTCGCTGCGGCCCTGGATGCGCGTGATGCGCCGGTGGGTGCGGCCGCAGCGGCAGGGGATGGCCTCGATGCGGGTGATGTCGCGGGTGCGGTAGCGGATCAGCGGCTGGGCCTCCTTGGTGAGGGTGGTGATGACCAGTTCGCCGGTTTCGCCCAGGGGCAGTTGCTCACCCGTGTCGGGGTCGATGATCTCGATGAGGAAGTGGTCTTCCCAGATGTGCAGGCCGTCCTGGGCGTCGCAGCACTCCATGCCCACGCCCGGGCCCATGATCTCGGACAGGCCGTAGATGTCCAGGGCCTTGATCTGCAGCTTGGACTCGATCTCCGAGCGCATCTTCTCGCTCCAGGGCTCGGCTCCGAAGATGCCCGTGTGCAGCTTCAGGTCGGAGATGCTCATGCCCGCGGCGATGATGGATTCGTACAGGAAGAGGGCGTAGGACGGCGTGCTGCAGAGGATGGTCGAGCCGAAGTCGCGCATGAGCATGACCTGTCGCCTGGTGCCGCCGCCGGAGATGGGCAGGATGGTCGCGCCCAGGCGCTCCACGCCGTAGTGCATGCCGAGGCCCCCGGTGAAGAGGCCGTAGCCGTAGGCGTTGTGCACGATGTCGCGGCGGCTGGCGCCGGCGCACATGAGGGAGCGGGCCATGAGTTCGGCCCAGGTGTTCACGTCGCGCTGGGTGTAGCCCACCACCGTGGCCTTGCCTGTGGTGCCCGAGGATGCGTGCACGCGCACGACGTTGTCCCGGGGCACGGCGAAGAGGCCGAAGGGGTAGTTGTTGCGGAGGTCCTGCTTCTCGGTGAAGGGCAGGTACTTCAGGTCGTCCAGGGAACGGATCTGCTCGGGGCGCAGGTCCATCTCGTTGAACCTGTTCTGGTAGAACGGCACGTTGTAGTAGACCTTCTCGACCAGGGACTTGAGCCGGCGCAGTTGCAGGGCCTCCAGTTCCTCCCGGGGCATGGTTTCGTTGGACACGTCGAACAGCATGGCTGAACCTCCAGGTGAAAAAATGAAAAAGCCGTGAACACGGGGCTGTTCACGGCGACTGAAACCATCTGCGCATTCCGCGCTACACCGTGGCCCCTTCCCGGAAGGGGCCGGTAAATATCGCGAAACGCGTTGAATCGATACTATATTGGTGCATTGCCGTCCTATGCCTTGACCCGCCATGTTCGTCAAGGTTTGGCTCATTGCCCTGGGACGTGTTTTGGCGTAGACAATGGCGGTTGAGCCTTAAATCATCAAGAACGGAGAAACATCCAGCAATATGGAAGAAAAAATCGGTCAGATCGCGACCTGGCTCGCGGACAAGAAAGGAACTGACGTCAAAGCCCTTGACGTGCGCGGCATCTCTCCCCTCACCGAGGGCATGATTTTCGTCACGGCCAGGTCGGCCAGGCATGCCCAGGCCCTGGCGGACGAACTCATGCAGCGGCTTGGCGAGAAGAAGTGGGAATATTTCGGCGTCGAGGGCATGCAGGCCGGACAGTGGGTGCTGGTCGACTGCAACGATGTCATCGTGCATATCTTCCAGGAAGAAATGCGTTCTCTCTACAACGTGGAAGGCCTCTATTCCAAGGCCCCGGCCTTTGAACTTCCGGAGGCCGTGACATCCGGAGCCGGGCAATGAAGAAACCCTGCGTGCTGCTCATCCTCGACGGCTGGGGCAAGGCTGCGCCCGGTCCCGGCAATGCCGTGAGCCTGGCCCGCACCCCGAACATGGACGCCCTCCTGAACGGGCATCCCAAGGGCGAGCTGAAGTGCATGGGGCGGGACGTGGGCCTGCCCGACGGGCAGATGGGCAACTCCGAGGTCGGGCATCTGAACCTCGGCGCGGGGCGCATCGTCTATCAGGACATCATGCGCATCAACCTGGCCATCGAGGACGGCTCCCTGGCCGCAAACCCCGTGCTGGCCGGACTGGCCGGGGCCGCCATGGCCGCTTCGGGGCGCGTGCACCTCATGGGCCTGGTCTCCGACGGCGGCGTGCACAGCATGCAGAGCCATCTGCTGGCCCTGGTCGAGGCCCTGGCAGCACAGGGCGTGGCGGACATCTGCGTGCACGCCTTCCTGGACGGCCGCGACACCCCGCCGCGCAGCGGCCTGGGCTATGTCGAGGAACTGGAAAAGGACCTGGAGCGGCTGGGCGCCGGACGCGTCGTCTCGGTTTCCGGGCGCTACTACGCCATGGACCGCGACCAGCGCTGGGATCGTGTCGAACAGGCCTACGCGGCCCTGGCGGAGGGGCGGGGGCTGACCGCGACGAGCGCGGCCCAGGCCGTGCGGGACGCCTACGGCAGCGGTGAGAACGACGAGTTCGTCAAGCCGCGCGTCGTGCTGCACAACGGCGCTCCCTCGGGCCTGGTGCGGGACGGCGACGCCGTTCTCTTCTTCAATTTCCGCGCGGACCGCGCCCGCGAGCTGACCAGGGCCCTGACCGAAGAGGTCTTCGCCGGCTTCGACCGCCCGCGCAGGCCCGCCCTGTCGGGCTTTGCAACCATGACGCAGTACGACGCGAAGTTCGATCTGCCCGTGCTCTTTCCGCCCGTGACCCTGACCCGCATTCTGGGAGAGGTCGTGTCCGAGCGGGGCCTGACGCAGCTGCGGACGGCCGAGACGGAGAAGTACGCCCATGTGACCTACTTCTTCAACGGCGGGCAGGAGGCGCCTTTCCCCGGCGAGGACCGCGAGCTGCTGCCCTCGCCCAAGGACGTGCCCACCTACGACTTCAAGCCCGAGATGAGCGTCTTCAAGGTCACGGACACGCTCGTGGGGGCCCTGGAGTCCGGGAAGTACGACCTGGTCGTGTGCAACTTCGCCAACCTGGACATGGTCGGGCACACCGGGGTCATCCCCGCGGCGGTCAAGGCCTGCGAGGCCGTGGACCAGTGCCTGGGCAGGGTCATGGAAAGCGTGGCGAGGCAGGGCGGGACCCTCCTGGTCACGGCGGACCACGGCAACGCAGAGGACATGCTGGACGACAACGGCAACGTGAAGACGTCCCACAGCCTCAATCCCGTGCCCTTCGTCTATGTCGGCCCCGGGGCGTATCGCGTCCGTGACGGCCGCCTGGCCGACGTGGCGCCGACCATCCTGGCCATCATGGGCATTCCCAGGCCCGCTGAGATGACGGGCGAGAGCCTGCTCGTCCCGGTCTCGTGACCGGTCGCGCCGCGGGCGCCTTGAATGTTGAATGAAACAGAAAACGCCGGTCATGCCGGCGTTTTCTCGTCTCTGGCCCCCTGACGGAGAGAAAGGAGGCGAAGCCGGTCTGCCGGCGCTTTACTCTTCTTCCCAAGGGCCGTGAAAGGTCCCCGGCATGTCCAGGCGCTCGAAACCGTGAGCCCCGAAATAGTCCCGCTGGGCCTGGATCAGGCTGGCCGGAAGGCGGGCGCTGCGCAGCCCGTCGTAATAGGCCAGGGCTGCCGACAGGGCCGGGACCGGGACGCCGTGTTCCACGGCCAGGGCCACGGTCTGTCGCAGGGCGCCGTGGCCTGAAGCCAGGGGGGCGTCGAAGACGGGGGCCAGAAGAAGGTTTTCCAGCGTCCGCTGCGATGTGAATGCGTGCACGATATCGTCGAGAAAGGCCGCGCGGACGATGCAGCCTTCCTGCCAGACACGGGCGATTTCCGCCATGTCGAGCCCCCACTCCCATGCCTTTTCGGCGGCCCCCATCAGGGCGAAACCCTGGGCGTAGGCGGTCAGGGTGGCCTGGAAGAGGGCCCGGCCGAGGCGTTCACGGTCCACGGGCAGCGGGTTTGCGCGCGGGCCGGGTAAGAGCGGCGCCGCGAGCTGGCGTTCCTTTCTCATGCCGGAGAGCATGCGCGCTTCCACGGCCGCCGTGATGGTCGTGGCGGGCACGCCCAGGGTCAGGGCCGAGCGCGAGGTCCACAGGCCGGTGCCTTTGCTGCCGGCCGCGTCGAGGATGACATCGAGGATCGGAGCGTCCGAGATGGCGTCGCGGCGGCGCAGGACGTCCGCCGTGATCTCCAGCAGGTAGGAGGCGCATTTCCCGGAGTTCCATTCGTCGAAGAGGTCCGCCTGGGCCGAGGCCTCCATGCCGTGTCCGCGCAGGAGCAGGTCGTGGGCTTCGGCCAGGATCTGCATGACGGCGTATTCGATGCCGTTGTGGACCATCTTCACGAAATGCCCGGCACCGTCACGGCCCATGTAGCCCGTACAGGGACGCCCGTCGCGGGTGCGGGCGGCGATGGCGCCGAGTATGGGGGCGACGCGTTCCCATGCCTCGCGGGGTCCGCCAGGCATGATGCTCGGCCCCAGAAGCGCGCCTTTCTCGCCTCCCGAAACGCCCACTCCGAGGAAGGAGATTCCCGCGTCGCGCAGGCGCAGGACGCGGGCCGCCGTGTCTTCGTAATGCGAGTTGCCCCCGTCCATGACGATGTCGCCTGGCTCCAGGTGGGGGAGGATCTCGTCCAGCAGGGCGTCCACGGCGCCGCCGGCCTTGACCATGAGGAAGATGATGCGCGGCGTTTTGAGGGAGGCCGCGCAGGCCTTGATGTCCATGGCCGCGATGATGGACGCGCCCTTGGCCGGTCCGGTCATGAAGGCTTCGGTCTTTTCCCAGGTGCGGTTGTACACCGTGACCGAGAGGCCTTTTCCGGCCATGTTGAGGGCCAGGTTCTGGCCCATGACGGCCAGCCCGATGAGGGCGATGTCGCTTTTGTGCATGACGTGTCCCCGGTTATGAAGGAAAGGATGGGGGGACGATACAGCCTTGGGCGGGGCGCGGCAAGGTACCGGGGACCGAGACGCTGAATGCGTCAGTCCCGGAGATGGACGTAGTTTTCGGGCATGAAGCGGGGCGAGCAGACGGCCAGGAAGATCAGTTCGCACGTTCCGGTGCTGGTGATGCGCTGCCGGCAACCGGGCGGGATGATGACCACATCGCCGGGGCCCACGGGGCGGGGCGGAAGATCGCCGACTTCGACCAGACCTCGGCCGTCGAGGATCAGGTAGCGCTCGGTGGTCCCGGCCAGGGCGTGCCAGGCCGTGGTCCGGCCCGGTTCCACCCGGGCGCGGGCCAGGGACACGTCCGGGTCGTGTTCCCCGTTGGACAGCTCCGTTATGAAACAGCCTTCGACGAAGAAGTATTCGGTCTCGGGAGCGTGGGGCAGGATCAGGGGATGCATGGCTACCTCAGAATGAAGCCGAGGATTTTCAGGTCCCTGGCCCAGGTCTTCCACGGTCCGCTCAGGAACGCGGCGCGCATGGTCTTGGGGTTGAAGAGCACTTTGGCGTCCAGGTCCAGGTGGCATTTGCGGTCGTAGTTGGTATGGCTGAAGCGCAGGGTCCAGGTGCCGTCGGCGTTGGGACAGGCCTCCTCGACGTAGCCGAGATGGCCCGTGGCCATGTTGTGGCGCTTGTCGACGCCGATGACCATGAGGGATCCGGCCTTGGGTACGGCGGATGTCGCCTTGTTCTTGCGCGCGCATTCGAACCACTGCACGGGCGACGTGTCGCCCAGGCGGCAGGTCATGAAGCCGCTGCGGCAGCGGGCGTAGGGGATGCACTGGGGCTGGCAGCGGCCCGTCACGGTCTTGCCTTTCGCGTTTTTGGACTTGGCGCCGGGCTGGAGCTTGAAGCAGCCGGCGCGGTCCTTGGCGGGGGACACCGCGTCGCATTCCAGGCAGGGCGGTTCCTCCTGTTGCGTTGCCTGCTCCGGCCGTGCCTCGGGGGCGGGCGCGGGAACCGGGGCCGGTGCGGGCCGTGCCTCAACTCCGGCAGCGGGCTGTTCAAGTGGGACGGGCGGCTGCGCCGGTTGCGGCGCGCGCTTGGAACAGGCTGTCATGGTCATGCAGGCGAAGAGGAAGGAGATGAGGAATATCGTATGGGGCCTGTGCATCCAAAGCTCCTGATCGGGTGAGGTTGTCATGGTGAAGGGCCCTCTAGTCGGGACACCTCCCCCCGTCAATGGCCGGTCGGGCAAAGGCGGTCTGGCCGGATTTCAGGCCAAAAAAAAGCCCGTCGGGGACGGGCCTGGGAGTGATCCGGTCGGTCCGGCTAGTAGCGCGGGCGGCTCTCGCGGGGCTGGGATTCGTTGACCTTCAGGTTGCGGCCCATGAAATCGGTGCCGTTCAGGGCCTGAATGGACTGGCGGCCGCCTTCGTCGTCCATCTCGACGAAGCCGAAGCCGCGGGAGCGGCCGGTGGCGCGGTCTTCGATGACGTGGGCGGAGGTGACTTCACCATACTGCGAGAACAGGGACTTGAGGTCGGCATCGGTGGTCGACCAGGACAGGTTTCCAACGTAGATGTTCATAGACAAAACACTTACTCCAGAAAAAGGTACGAAAAATGCGGAAACCCCGTCAGGAAACGGCTCCTGGCCGGCCCGCACCCGCGACAGGCATCTTGCGGAAAATGCCGTGACGCCTCCAACCCTGTAATCGTTAGGCAGGGGAAAGGGGGGTGTCAATGGGTTTCTCCGCCGGCGGGGCTACATGGGATACGGGCAGACGATCCGGCGGCGCTTGCGCCGCGCGCAGGAGCAGATGGCGAGTTGCGCCAGCGCGAGAAGAAGGAGGCGCAGGAACTGCCGCCGGCTGGGTGGCGGAGGTCTCACGAGCCGGATGCGGCTTGCCGGTCGGCGAATTTCTGGACCACCGTGCCGGCCAGGATGAAGCCCAGGCCCGCCAGGGTCGAGACCAGGATGGCCTCGCCGACCAGGAAATGGATGATGAAGAGTGACAGGAAGGGGGCCAGGTAGATGAGGTTGCTGACCTGCGCCGTGGTCCGGGAGAGGCGCAGGGCCGAGATCCAGAGCACGAAGGTCACGCCCATCTCGAAGGCGCCGATGTAGGCTGCGCCGAGGAATCCGGGGATGTTGGGCTCAAGGGGGATGCCGGCGAGCAGGGCCCAGACCAGGGTGTAGGCCGCGCCGCAGCAGAAGTTGAGGAAGAGCCGCAGGACCGGGTCCAGGCTGTCCCTGACCCCGAAGATCCAGAACAGGGCCCAGATGACCGTGCTGCCCATGGCCAGGGCGAAGCCCAGGGGGCTTTCCATGCGGAAGCCCAGCAGATCGCCGTGGGTCGAGATGACGAGGGCGCCGAGATAGCTCAGGCCGATGGCCAGGAACTGCAGGCCGCGGATGCGTTGTCCCAGCAGCGGGATGGACAGCAGGCTCATGGTGATGGCCCAGGTGTAGTTGATGGCCTGGGCCTCCTGGGCGCGCAGCAGGTCGTAGGCGCGGATGAGGATGAGGTAGTAGAGAAAGGGGTTCAGGGCGCCCAGGAGCAGCGAGAACCGGGCCTGCCGCCAGGTCAGCGCGGCGAGGTCGCCAAACCGTCCCTGGACCGCCAGGATGACACCCAGGACCGTCGCGGAGGTCAGGCTGGCGTAGAGGACCAGCGGTTCGGGGCCAAGGTGGCGCAGGGACAGCTTGAAGGCCGTGGCCACCGTGGACCACAGGCAGACCGCGGCGAGGCCGAGGAGGTAGGCTTTCTTCTGGTCTGTCCGTTTTTGCATGGGCTTGTGCGAGTTGCGATTTTTGAAAAATGAATATACCGACTCTGTTGCGGGGTGAGGCTGCAAATCGTTCAGTTTTGTACGTATTGCGCCGCAAATCGGACAGGGTTGGCATCTTGGCGGAGCCTTGCGTGCCGGTCCGATTTTGACGTTCTTGTGGGTGAAGCCCATTTTTTGTCAAACCTTTTCATGAGGATGGAAAACATGCTGAAACGTGCTGCTTTTATGATCGCCTGCCTGCTGTGCATGATTGCCGGTCCGGCCCTGGCCGAGGAAAAGGTCCTGATCAACGGCATCGACGCCAACTATCCCCCGTTCGCCTACGTGGATCAGAGCGGCAAGCCCAGCGGCTTCGATGTCGACGCCGTGGACTGGATTGCGGCCAAGATGGGCTTCAAGGTCAAACACGTGCCCGTGGACTGGGACGGCATCATCCCCAACCTGCTGGCCAAGAAGATCGATTTCATCTGTTCCGGCATGACCATCACCGAAGAGCGCGCCCAGAAGGTCAACTTCACCGCCCCCTACTGGGAAGTGAAGAACGTGTTCGTGACCAAGAAGGGTTCCGAGCTCAAGGCTGACGAAATCTACGGCAAGGAGATGACCGTGGGCATGCAGGCCGGCACCTCCGAGGCCAAGTGGATGGCCGAGGAAAAGGAAAAGCAGGGCTGGAAGTTCACCATCAAGTATTACGACTCCGCGCCCATGGCCATCGAAGACCTGGTCAACGGCCGCATCGAAGCCGCCGCCATGAACTATCCCCCGGCCCGCGACGCCGAACAGAAGAAGCCCGTGCAGATCATCGGCGTCTTCGGCGAAGTCGAGCCCTTCGGCGCCGCCGTGCGCAAGGAAGACACGGAGCTCCTGGACAAGCTGAACAAGGGCTTCGAGATGCTCAAGGCCGACCCTTACTGGGACGAGCTGATCAACAAGCACCTCAACAAGTAGTCGCGCCTCTCGTGCATGTCGCGGGAAGGTCTGGCATTGTCCCGGCCTTCCCGTTTTTTTGCCTCCACCCGCGCCAATGGATTCGTTTATGATGGAAACCCTGAATGTGCTCCTCGAAGCGTTGCCCTATGTCCTGCAGGGCGGCGCCGTGACCGTGTTCGCCGTGGTCGGGGCCATGTTCCTCGGGCTTGCCGTCGGCGTGCCCCTGGCCGTGGCCCAGGTCTACGGGAACGCTCCCCTGCGTTTCCTGAGCGGCCTGTACGTCTGGTTTTTCCGGGGAGTGCCCATCCTGGTTCTGCTTTTTCTCTTCTACTTCGGGCTGTTCAACCTCATCGGCCTGAACCTGAACGCCGTGGGCGCCGCCACCATCGTGCTCGGCATGACCAGCGGGGCCTACCAATCGCAGATTTTCCGCGGCTCCATCCTGTCCCTGTCCAAGGGCCAGCTCAAGGCCGCCCGCGCCCTCGGCATGTCCGACGGCCTGGCCATCCGTTCCATCATCCTGCCCCAGGCCCTGCGCCTGTCGATCCCCGGGTGGTCCAACGAGTATTCCATCATCCTCAAGGATTCGGCCCTGGCCTTTGTGCTGGGCGCCAGCGAGATCATGGCCCGGACGCACTTCGTGGCCTCCCGGACCTACAAGCACCTGCCCATGTACCTGACCGCGGCGGTGCTCTATTTCCTCCTGACCTGGGCCGGGGTGGCGGCCCTGCGGGCCCTGGAGAAACGTGTCAGAATAAAAGGGTATGTGCAGTAAGCCATGAAAAGGAACGACAAGACGCCGCTGATGCGGGTGCAGGGCATTTCCGTCAGACTCGGCGGCCGGGAGATTCTGAAGTCCGTGAGTCTGGACCTCTACGAAGGCGAGATGAAGGTCCTCATCGGCCCCTCGGGCGGCGGCAAGAGCACGCTGTTGCAGTGCATGAACTACCTCATCCTGCCCGACCGCGGCGAGATCGAGCTGGAGGGCCGCAACGTGGACCCGCACAACGCCCGCGAGCTCTGCTCCTTTCGGCAGCAGGTGGGTATGATTTTTCAGGATTTCAATCTGTTCGACCACCTGACAGCCGTGGAGAACGTCGGCATCGCCCTGCGCAAGGTGCGCGGCATGGGCCGGACCGAGGCCAGGGACCGGGCCATGGCGGAACTCGAGCGCGTGGGCCTGGGCGACAAGGCCCGCCTCTACCCGGCCGAGCTTTCCGGAGGTCAGAAGCAGCGCGTGTCCATCGCCCGCGCCCTGGCCATGGACCCCAAGGTCATGCTCCTGGACGAACCCACCTCGGCCCTGGACCCGGAACTGGTCAGCGAGGTCTTGACCGTCATCCGCGGACTGGCCCAGAACGGCATGACCATGGTCATGGCCACCCACCAGATGGGCTTCACCCGCTCCCTGGCCGACGAGGTCCTCTTCATGCAGGAAGGGCAGATCATCGAGCAGGGCAGCCCCAAGGACCTGCTGGCCGATGGGTCGGGCACCAGAACGCTCGATTTCTGTTCCCAGATTCTCGATGTCGAGGGCTGCACCCCGTGAACGAGGAATTCGCCTTCCTGCTGCAGAAGCTGATCCCGGCCCTGAACACGGGGGTGCTCATGAGCATCAGGCTCATCGTGCCCTCGGCCGTGCTGGGTCTGGCCCTGGGCATCGTCGTGGGCAGCCTGCGCGCCTACGGCGGACGCTACCTGGCTCCCGTGGCCAAGGGATACGCGGCCCTGTTCCGCGGCACGCCGCTGGTCATCCAACTCTTCATCCTCTATTTCGGGCTGCCCAACATCGGAATCTATTTCGAGCCTTACACGGCCGCGGTGCTCGGGTTCACCATGTGCAGCGCGGCCTACCACTCCGAGTACATCCGCGGCGGCCTTCTCTCCATCAAGCGCGGACAGGTGCTGGCGGCCCAGGCCCTGGGGTTCTCGACCTTCTCGACCCTGGTCTGGATCATCATCCCCCAGGCCTTCCGGCGGGCCCTGCCCGGGTGCGGCAACGAGATCGTGTACCTGATCAAGTATTCGTCCCTGGCCTATGTGGTCACGTGCTTCGAGCTGACGGGCCAGGCCAAGATCGTGGCCAGCGAGACGTTCCGCTTCAGCGAGGTCTTCATGGTCGTCGGCGTGTATTACCTCGCCCTGGTCAGCGTGGCTTCCTGGGGCCTGCGCAGGCTGGAAAAGAAGCTGGAAATTCCTGGCTTCGGCCATTAGATTTTCCCGGCGGCGGGCACGCCGCCGGGCCGTCCGAACCCCGTCCGTCCAGGCCGGGGCAATCATCCGTACCATATCGACATACATGAGGTTATGCCATGAGCGACGAACCGAATAAAATCATCTATTCCATGATCAAGGTGTCCCGCTTCTACGACAAGAAGCCGGTCATCAAGGACATCTCCCTGTCCTTTTTCTACGGCGCCAAGATAGGCGTGCTGGGTCTCAACGGCTCGGGCAAGAGCTCGCTGCTGAAGATCATGGCCGGCGTGGACAAGGAGTACAACGGCAACATCGTCATCTCCCCCGGCTACTCCGTGGGCTACCTGGAGCAGGAGCCGCAGCTCGACCCCGAGAGAACCGTGCGCGAGATCGTGCAGGAAGCCGTGCAGGAGACCGTGGACCTGCTGCAGCAGTTCGAAGAGATCAACATGAAGTTCGCCGAGCCCATGGGCGACGACGAGATGGACGCCCTCATCGCCCGCCAGGCCGAGGTGCAGGAGAAACTCGACGCCCTGGACGCGTGGGACCTCGACTCCAAGCTGGAGATGGCCATGGAGGCCCTGCGCTGCCCCGAGCCCGAGACCAAGGTCGCCGTCCTGTCCGGTGGCGAGAAACGCCGCGTGGCCCTCTGCCGCCTGTTGCTGCAGAAGCCCGACATCCTGCTCCTGGACGAGCCTACCAACCACCTCGACGCCGAGACCATCGCCTGGCTGGAGCACCATCTGCAGCAGTACGAGGGCACCATCATCGCCGTGACCCACGACCGCTACTTCCTGGACAACGTGGCCGGCTGGATTCTGGAATTGGACCGTGGAGTGGGCATCCCGTGGAAGGGCAACTACTCGTCCTGGCTGGAACAGAAGCAGAACCGCCTGGCCCAGGAGGAGAAGGAGGAGAGCGCCCGCCAGCGGACGCTGAAGCACGAACTGGAGTGGATCAGGATGTCGCCCAAGGGCCGGCACGCCAAGTCCAAGGCCAGAATCTCGGCCTACGAGAACATGCTCAACCAGGAGACCAAGGACAAGATCAAGAGCCTCGAACTCTTTATTCCCTCGGGCCCGCGCCTGGGCGACGTGGTCATCGAGGCTGACCATGTGAAGAAGTCCTACGGCGACAAGCTGCTCATCGAGGACATGAGCTTCGCCCTGCCCCCCGGCGGCATCGTCGGCGTCATTGGCCCCAACGGCGCGGGCAAGACCACGCTCTTCCGCATGATCACGGGGCAGGAGCAGCCCGACGCCGGCACCATACGCCTGGGCCAGACCGTGCAGTTGGCCCATGTGGACCAGGACCGCGGCGTCCTCGACCCCAAGAAGAGCGTCTGGGAGATGGTCTCGGGCGGGTATGACATGATCAACCTGGGCGGCCGCGAGATCAATTCGCGGGCCTACGTGAGCAAGTTCAACTTCGCGGGTCCGGACCAGCAGAAGCTCGTGGGCATGCTCTCGGGCGGCGAGCGCAACAGGCTGCACCTTGCCCTCATGCTCAAGAAGGAGGCCAACGTCCTGCTCCTCGACGAACCGACCAACGACCTGGACGTGAACACCATGCGCGCCCTGGAAGAGGCCCTGGAGAACTTCGCCGGGTGCGCCGTGGTCATCTCCCACGACCGCTGGTTCCTGGACCGCATCGCCACGCACATCCTGGCCTTCGAGGGTGACAGCCAGGTGGTCTGGTTCGAGGGCAACTATTCGGAGTACGAGAAGGACTTCAAACGCCGCACCGGCGCGACCCTGACGGTGCCGCGGCGCATCCGCTACCGTCAGCTGACCCGCTAGGGGACGTTGAAAAATCCGTTCTGGACTGCGTTGCTCCCCGATTTTGAAGGGCTCATGTAGACGGCTACACTTCACCCTTCAAAATCGGCTCGCGCCTTGCCAGAACGGTTTTTGAACGTCCCCGGGGGAAGGGTTCCCGGGTGGTCCGTACAGGCCGAATTTGAAAATCCGTTCTGGACTGCGTTGCTCCCCGATTTTGAAGGGCTCATGTAGACGGC
>CALMTS010000469.1 GCA_937872685.1 uncultured Desulfomicrobium sp. | reverse complement strand
ACGTTCAGCAATTGAACGTGCGCACGACGATCTTGATGACCCTCGATGGCAATATCGTGCAGATCCCAAACACCGCCATTTACAAGAGCAACCTCCGCAACTTCACGACGAACTCCAACCGGCGCGAAGACTTTATCGTCGGCATCGGTTACGACGCTTCGATCAACGATGCCCAGGAGATTGCACGCAAGGTGCTGGCGGAACACCCAGCCGTTTTGAATGACCCTGAGCCCATGGTGCTGGCGGACAACTTGGGGCGGGCGACCATCAACTTGCGTGTCTACTTCTGGCTCGACGGTCACGAACACAGTTGGTTGAAAGTGCGGTCTTCGGTGATCCGGTTGGTGAAACTCGCCTTTCAGGAGCATAAGATATCCATGCCCGACGAGGCCCGAGAAGTTATCTTCCCGCAGGGCGTTCATGTCACCATGCTTGACGCACAATCGGAAGGCGCGGAGAGTGGCCTGCGTGAAAAACGGCCGGCTGCTGAATCGCTGCATGAAGACCAGGATGCGGTATCCACGAAAGCGGAAGCCGGTCTATCCAGCGAAGCCGGCGTTATCGAAGAACAGGCACGGAAGGTACAACCTTTGAAGGAGGGCGACAATCTCATACCCCGGAGTTCCCAGTTGACACTTGCCAAGTCGTCTAATGGGGTGACGATTCCACAAAATGAAAACAGGCAAAAATGAACCTCAGGCTGAAATCAATGGGTAAAGCACGCAAGGAGGCGTTGTGGGCGGTTGTGACAGCCAAATCAAGCTGGAGTTCCACGGCGCTGCCATCAACTCTGATGCGGGATAGTCGCATCGGGGGCGCTGTTGCAATAGTGGAACATTGCTCGTCGGTGTAGCCGGGCAGGGTTAATGGGAAACGTCGGTCAATACGTGCTCGATGAACTGAAGCGACAAGACGTTCTCGCCGTTCCAACGAAGGAAATGCGCTTCAATGAAGGCGCTTGTCATGTTGCGCGTAAAAGCGTCAGGAAAAATACTGATGAATGAATCGAGAGTAATGAGCTTGGTATGGAAGACGATTATAGGCCGGCATGGTCGCAAGATCGGCGTCATCGCTGATATGTTTGTCTCCACCAAGGACAAGCGCGCCGCGACTCGAAGAGAAGAACGCCTGGGCGAGGTGTTCACTCGCCGCTTGCGAGAGATGGCGGGCCAGTCGAAAGAAGGCCTCGCCCAGGCCCTTAAGACATCATCTGGTCCAGCGATCGTGCGCAGCGCGTTTGACCTGCCTGCGGAGCAACGCGGGGCGATACAGAATGCGCTCAACGAAACCTTCTCGGCTGAAATCCATGTCCGGTTCGAGACTGTGCCGGACCTGATCGGCGGCATTGAACTCACCACGAATGGACAAAAGGTGGCGTGGAGCATCGCGGATTA
>CALMTS010000468.1 GCA_937872685.1 uncultured Desulfomicrobium sp. | reverse complement strand
GCACTGCAACCTCGATTGAGCAACCTCGGTTGAGTCCTGTTTAGTTGAGGAGACGCTGTCCTTTGAATCCATACCCCCATGTATATTACGTACTTATACTTACTTAATCCGGCACCAACTGGCACCCTTCGAGTACTCCATGATGCGTACTTCCCTCCCCGAGAATCCCCAGGATACGTATCAAGCTACTCAGGCGCCGGGCACCAGCGCATCAACATGGTGGCCCTGCGAACCGCCGACCCACTTTTCCAGGACGCCGAACAGTTCCCGGGTATCGATGGGCTTGGCCAGATGGTCGTTCATGCCGGCAGCGATGCATGCTTCCCGGTCGCCCTTCATGGCGTTGGCGGTCATGGCGATGATGGGCAACTGCCTGAACCTGTCCATGGCCCGGATACGGCGACTGGCTTCGAGCCCGTCCATGACCGGCATGGTCATGTCCATGAGCACGACGTCGTACGCCTCTTCGGCCTCTTCCAGCCGCTGCAACGCCTCCAACCCGTTGCAGGCCACCTGGGTGTCCGCCTCGACTTCGTCGAGGATGGCCTGCGCCACCTCCTGGTTGAACTGGTTGTCGTCGACCAGCAGCACGCGCAGGCCCCTCATGACGCTGCCGGGCAACGCATCCCTTTCCTCCGGAGCCTCCCTGTCGCCCCTGTCCCTGCAGCGGCCCATGGCCGCCATTACCGCATCACGGACTCCGTCCGCCGTGACCGGCTTGACCACGAAGCCGGCCACACCGATATCCGCCGGGTCCCGTCCCTGTGGGTCTTCGTGCGACGGAAGCGCCGCCAGCAGGACCGGCACGTCTTTCGGCAGCCCCGCGACCCGCAGCCGCTCCAGGGTCTGGGGTCCGTCAAGGTCGGGCATGTCCCAGTCCAGGATGACCAGAGAAAAACGATCGGGATTGCGTTGCACGGCCGCCACCGCCTGCAGGCCCGATTCCACGGCCTCGCAGGCGAAGCCCAGGCCGGCCAGGGCAAGAGCGAGATTGCCCCGCGCCGCCGGGTTGTCGTCGGCCACGAGAACGGCCAGGCCTTGCAGGTCCTTCGGGAGTTCCGGCCTTGCCGAAACCGGTTCCCCGTCCAGGGCCAGATCCAGTTCAACTCTGAACGTCGAGCCCAGGCCTTCCTCGCTCGATACCCCGATCACCCCGCCCAGGAGGCCGACAAGCCTGGAACTGATGTTCAACCCAAGCCCGGTCCCTCCGAATCGGCTGGCCGTATCCCCGCCGCCCTGCTCGAACGGCTCGAACAACCGGGGTCTGAGGGCGGCCGGAATCCCCGGCCCCGTATCCGCGACCTCGAAACGGAACCTCCGCCCGCCGGACGCATCCCCCGGTGTCCCGGGAACAAGGCCCGCCCTGATCCAGACTTCGCCGTTCACGGTGAATTTCACGGCGTTTCCCGCGAGGTTCACCAGAATCTGCCTCAAGCGCATGGGATCACCCAGGACCTGGACGGGCATGTTCTCGTCCAGCTCGAGAAGCAGCTCGTTGCCGTTTTTGCGTGCCGTGGGTGCAACGATCTCGCACACCTCCCGCATCAGGCAGGGCAGATCGAAGGGCTTGCGCTCCACGTCGAGCTTTCCGGCCTCGATCTTGGCCAAGTCCAGAATCTCGTTGATCAGCCCCAGCAGATGGCCGGCCGCGACCTTCACCTTGAGCAGGCACTGCCGGGCCTGGCCGACGGGCTGCATGCGCAGGGCGATGTCCGTGAATCCCATGATGGCCGTCATGGGGGTGCGGATTTCATGACTCATGCGGGCCAGGAACAGGCTCTTGGCCCTGGCGGCCAAGGCCGAGGTCTCCCGCTCCACTCGCAACTGCCGGATGCGGTAAGCCAGGGGCAGGGACATGAAGACAGCCTCGCCGGCCAGGGCCAGATTGAACCCTGTGGTATAGCCGAGATTGGACCAGCCGATGACCGTGGCCGCAAATATGAAGAAGAGCACCGCGACCAGGCACCAGGCCATGAACAGGATGCACCCCGGCCAATGGTTCCTGCAGCAGCTCGACAGGCAGACCCCGAACCCCAGGATAAAGACGGCGAGATTGAACACGAGGCTGAACATGGTGAGCGTATGGAAGGACGGCATCATGGGCCCGAGAAAGATCAGCGCCACAGTGGGGGGGAGACAGGCCAGGAGCAGCCTGTCCCAGCGAGGATGAAACCGCGGCGTTTCCAGGAAGTCGCGCAGGAAAAGGCACATGCTGACTGCGCAGATGTTGATGGATGTGGACGCGACCAGGGGCTGCAGCTCGTAGCTGAAGAACGGCGTCCACATTTTATTGGTGAAATAACCCAACAGAGACGCGTGAAAGGTGACGAACCACAGGTAGGAACGGTCGCGCAGGTAGATGAAGATTACGAAATTATAGACGACCATGGCCAGCAGCACGGCCACGAAGGCGCCAAAGGCCAGGCTGCGCAGGTTGTTCTCGGACAGGCAACGGTTGCGTTCGCACGCCGATGGTCTGACGAAGGTCACGCGTTCGCTGAACACCCTGAAATAATAGGTATGACTTCGCCCGTCGGCGATGAGAGGGATGAGGCGGCCGTCATTGGTTGCGCCGAAGCGGTGGGAGGTGCGATGCCAGAGGCTTCCGTCCGGGCCGGGCCTTTGCAGAGGAGAGAAGAAGTCCAGGGTCCTGACGTAGGCCCAGTCAGGGTCGAAATACCAATCCGTGCCGGGATCGAGCCGCAGGGTGAAGCGGAACCACCATACGGAGTCCGCCATGCCGAGATTGAAGGACGTGTCCAGCACGGGCCGGAAGGCAGACGAACCGACCACCTGCCCGATTTCCTTCAGGGTGTGGGTTCCGTCCTCCAGCACCTCCAGATAGGGCCCCAGAGCCAGAAGCGACTGACCGGGCGGCGGGGACGCCTCCAGTACCCGCAACTCCCCAGACACGGGGGGTTGCGGGTCCGGTTCGGACTCCGCAATCCATGCTACGCGGGGAGCGGCCCTGGTCATGGACGGACAGGCCAGGACCACGAGGACGGCACAGAGCGCCATGACCGTCCAGGAGCCGAGTTTCCGAACGGTCGCGCTCAACTCATGACAGGGCCGACGGGGGGAGCCCCCCGTCGGCCCTGAGTTTTTCTTCTGCGTCCCCCAATTTCTCGGAGAATCCAGGCCTGGATCTCCGCAAGGGGTCCTCCGCTGACCCTTCGAATTCCCGTTCCCTTCGTCGCTGCGCGACCCGAATTCCACGATTCGCCTGTTTCCCCCGCGCTCCATCCACGCCCCCTTTCCCGGCGGAAACCGGGACCGCGATCAGGCGTGCATGACGTTCTGGTTGGCGATATCCGTGTCAATCATCAGATTGACCAGGGTCGAACCAGCATATCCTGTGTAATGGTCGTACTGATGTCCGTCGGTCCCGGCCTCCACGCCGACATGCGTCCAGCCCGTATCCGTGGTCGACACGGAGTCGTTCACGCCACCGTGCACCCACAGGGTATCGATGCCGCCCGTGGTGTCCAGCACGTCCGAGGCCTTGAGGGTCAGGGTGTTGGCGTCGTCGGCGTCGCCGGCGATGTCAATGCGTTCGATGCCCGTGATCCGGCCCGCGTCGTTCATGGCCGTCAGGTCAAAGGCGCTGCCGGTGCCGGCATGGCCTTCCAGGCGGAAGGTGTCGAACCCCGCTCCGCCGTCAATGGAATCCATGAAGCCGCCGACCAGGCTGTCGTCCCCGGCCAGGCCGGAGAGCACGTTATTCTCGTCGTTGCCGATGAGCGTGTCATTATAGGCCGAGCCCGTGAGGTTCTCGATGGAGAT
>CALMTS010000467.1 GCA_937872685.1 uncultured Desulfomicrobium sp. | reverse complement strand
CAGCACCCCGACGCGCAGGACGAAACCGGTTCGGGCATGGACGTTCCGGCCGGTTCCCCCTTGTCCGATGCGTCGATGACCAGGCCCGTGACCATGGCCGTGACAAAGGCCGAAACAGGCCGGAGCACCGTCATGAGCGGGTCCAGCAGGGCCCAGCTCACGGCCATGGAATCGACCCCGGTCTCGGGCGTGGAGATGAGGAAGGACGCGGTGGCCCCCTTGCTCGCCCCCAGCCGCCGCAGCCCGGCCGCGGCGGGGATGACCCCGCAGCTGCACAGCGGCAGCGGCACGCCGAACAGGGCGGCCTTGAACACGTTGCCCGACCTGTCGCGGCCAAGGTGGCGGGCCACCAGATCCGCCGGCACAAAGGCCCGCAGCAGTCCGGCCATGAAGAAGCCGAAAATCATCCAGACCGAGGAATCGACGAGGATGTCCCAGCAGACCTGAAGAAAACCGCTCACAGCTCCCCCCTCTCCCGGCAGTGCTCAAGGGCCATGTCGAGGATTTGCTCCACATGATCGTCGTCGAGGGTATAGAAAACGACCTTGCCGTCCTTGCGGGCCCGCACCAGCCGGGCGGTCCGCAACAGCCGCAGCTGATGGGAGACGGCGGAGACGGTCATGCCCAGCACGGCGGCCAAGTCGCAGACGCACAGCTCGCCCATGCGCAGGGCGTCGAGAATCTTGATCCGGGTTGGGTCGGCCATGGCCGACAGCAGAGCCGCCGCCGTCTCAAGCACGGACTCTTCCGTCCGCCCCAGATTGGCCCGGGCCACGCTGGCGGGATGGATGCAGCGGATCTCACAGATATCTTTCATAAATATTCCATCATATTAACATGTTAAATAATAATTTACATAAAAATTGAACGCTTGAACGAATACTCAAATAATCCCTATCAAATCGTCTTTCAAGTGAAAATTTCAGCAGAAACACAGTCTGCTTTCTGGACAGTGAGCAACCTGCAAGCGTCAAATCTTCCAGCCAATAATAATTCATGGTGCTGAAAAAATAGTGAGATTTGCCTATTCACTCTGTGGCGGTTTCCGTTCATCTTCATGTTTTTCAAGGCGGCAATGGACTCCGCGTGACGTAATGAAGAACCTAGTCCAAGCTCTTTCTTGACGGTTCGCACAACACAAATTATGGTACCAAAAAGTGACACCATTGAACTCGAAGCAGAGATCGACCCTGGAGCGAATTTTTGGCAATCCGACTGCCTGTGACATACGCTTCGCTGAAGTCGAAAATCTTTGCATCGCTCTTGGCGCGGTTATCTCCACAAAAGGACGGACCAGCGGTTCACGGATCAGGATCATTATTGACGGTAACTATCTCAACCTTCACGAACCGCACCCTTCTCCAGTTCTGAGCAAGGCGACCATAAAAGACCTGAGAAACTATTTCGAACGGATAGGCATCATTCCATGAATACACCCATGACCTACAGAGGCTATTCGGCAAAGGTCGAATACGATGACGAGTGCGGCATGCTTCGCGGAGAAATCATGGACATCAATGACCAGATCGTCTTCACTGCGGATTCCGTGAACTCCCTCAGGGCGGCATTCCGGGACGCTGTCGATGATTATCTCGAGCATTGTCTGGAGATCGGGCGGGTTCCCGAAAAGCCCTACTCCGGAAAATTTTCCGTACGCATCTCACCGGACCTGCACAGGCGAGTCGCCCGCTTCGCTTCCCTGAACAACACGAGCATCAACTGCGTCGTGACCGAAGCTCTTGAAGAAAAAATCGGGAGAAGCGGAGGAAACGGCGCGAACAATCCCAAACCGATACCAGGCCTGCCCGCCAGACGCCATCCTGCCGGAACCCGGAAGACTGTTCCGGCCTGCTGAGCGTCCAGAACCCGTCTTGCCGAAAGCGCAATTTTTTCCAAGACGCCCCGCCCCTGTCTGGTCTATGCGTCCTGGTCATGGACGCCCCTTCCATCGAACTCATCGGCAGCCTGCCCGGACTCGAAGTGTGCCGGGTGGCTCGCAGCAGCCATGTCTTCCCGCGGCATTTCCACGACGACATCTATGCCGTCGGGCTCATGCACCGCGGCGCGAGCCATTGCCTGGGGCCGGGCAAGGACGACGCCATCGTGAGCCAGGGGCAGCTGTGCCTCATCAACCCCGGGCAGGTCCATTCGGGAGTGCCGGTCTCGGACGCGGTCATCTCCTACACCATGCTCTACCTGAACCAGGGCCTCCTCAAGCACCTGGCCGAAGACCTGAGCCGCAGGCCCCAGGCCGCCCCGGAGTTCACGGCCCTGATCTGCGACCGCCGCGACCTCTTCGAGGCCCTGCACTCCCTGGCCATATGCCTGGCCAGGGGGGACAACCTGGAGACCGAGTCGGCCCTGATCCGGGCCCTGGGCGACGTGCTGCGGGTCCACGGCGGCATTCCCCGGGGCGCCTGCGGCCATGACAGCAGTTTTGTCCGGCGCGCCCGGGAGATGCTCGCCGCCGACCTGGACCGCAAGGTGACCGTCCGGGACATGGCCGCCGAACTCGGGGTCAGCCAGTACCATTTCCTGCGCGCCTTCAAGCGCCGCACCGGCGTGCCGCCCCACGTCTTCCGCACCCAGCGCCGGGTGGAGCTGGCCCGCACCCTGGTCCGCCGGGGCGCGCCCCTGGCAGAGGTGGCCCAACTCGCGGGCTTCTCGGACCAGTCGCATTTCACCAACACCTTCAAACTCTACACCGGGGCCACGCCGGGCCAGTACGCGGCCATGACCCGGAATTCCCCGTCGATTTCCCGTTGAAAAAGGAGCACCCCATGAAATCCGAATCCGCCGCCGCGCAGGAAGCACTGCCTGACGCCCTCCCCCTCGGCCTGGCCCCGCGCCTGGCCGTTCTCGGCGCCGTCCTGCTCTGGGGCGGCTCCTTCTCGGCCATGCGCACGGCCCTGGCCGACCTGCACCCCTGGAGCGTCATGTGGATCAGGATGCTCATCGCCCTGGTCTGCGTCCTGCCCATGTACCGCACCGTGGACGTATCCATGTACCGCAAGGGGGACTGGAAACTCCTGCTGCCCGCGGTCATCCTCCAGCCGTGCCTGTACTTCTGGTGTGAATCGGCGGCCCTTGGCCTGACCACCTCGGCCCAGGCCGGCGTCATCTCCGCCTCGGTGCCGCTGCTGGTGGCCGTGGGTGCCTGGATGACGCTGCGCGAGCCGCTGAGCATGCGCACCGTCGCCGCCCTGCTCGTGTCCCTGGCCGGGGTCGCCGTGTTGAGCTTTGCCGGCGAGGCCACGGAGGCGGCCCCTTCCCCCCTGCTTGGCAACGGGCTGGAGCTCATGGCCATGGTCTGCGCCGCGGCGAACATGATCCTGATCCGCTTCCTGGGCCGGCGATACGGAGCCTGGACCCTGACGGTCATGCAGGTGGTCACGGGGTGCGTCTTCTTTTCACCGGGCGCAATGTACCTGCTTGAACTCCCCGCCGGAACCTTCGATACGCAGTTGGTGCTGATCCTTCTCTTCCTCGGCGCGGGCGTGACCCTGGGCGCCTTCTCCCTCTACAACTGGGCCATCACGCGCATGCCGGCCGGAACGGCCTCGGCGCACATCAACCTCATCCCCGTGGTGGCCGTGGTCTGCGGTTTCCTCTTCCTCGGGGAGACGATGAGCCCGGTGCAGCTGGCGGCCGCGGGCGTGGTGCTGGTTTCCGTGCTGATGACGCAGCGGGGGTGACGGGAGAGACGGCTGGAGATGCGATGGATGTAGGGATGGACAGGAGGCGCGGCGTCGGATGGGAGGCGCGGCGTCGGATGGGAGGCGC
>CALMTS010000466.1 GCA_937872685.1 uncultured Desulfomicrobium sp. | reverse complement strand
GACCCCGCTGCCGGTCTGGGCCTGCTGGTCACAGAACACGCAACGCCCGGGGCAGCCCGCAAACGGCAGGAAAAACGGCACGAGCCGGATTGTATCGGCCGGCGGGCCGGGAAGGGAAAATCGGAGTGTCCGAATGTTTGCCATACGCCTCAAAAAGAAAAAAAAACAAGCTGTTATGCTTGAAAAAAAATCACACGTTGGATATTGCACATTCAAGAATAGTCATAACACTTGCCAACTTACGGCTATTTTTGAATAATTGCCAATCATTACAGGTGGATAGCAATATCGCTTCCGGGCCGATGCCCGGAACAGGAGGATCAATGAGCAACAGTACCCTCACCAAGGCTGAAATCGTCGACAACATTTACGAGAAGTCTGAGCGCAACAGAGCTGAGGTCAAGGCGCAGGTCGAAACCATGCTCGACATCATGAAGGACGCCATCAAGAAGGACCATTCCCTTCTGATCAGCGGGTTCGGCAAGTTCGAAGCCTATGAAAAGGACGCGCGCAAGGGCCGCAACCCCCAGACCAGCGAATCCATCATCCTCTCCGAACGCAAGGTCGTGGTTTTCCGCATTTCCCGCAAGCTGCGGGCCGAACTCAATCCGCAATGATGAAGCAGTCCGGGCTTTCTTTGGCCAGCCGCACGCGGTTCGCTTCGGCGTCGGCGAGGCTGGAGAAAGCCCCGACCTGCACCCGCCAGTACGTTGTCCCGTTCAATTCGCCCCTGGCCACTCTGGTGCCGGGGAAGCCCCGCCCCGCAAGCCTGTTGCGCAGGTTGCGGGCGTTGGCCTCGACCACGAACGCCCCATACTGCACATAAAACGGCCCGACATACCGGATCCGTTCGCCCGGGATGGTCTCCAGACTGACCCTGGCCGTGCCCGGCCCCACCACGCCCAGGGCGCTGGCCGCGGCATAGGAGAGATCGATGATGCGGTTGCCTACGAAGGGCCCGCGATCATTGACCCGCACCTCCGCCGTACGGCCGTTGTCCAGGTTTCTGACCACCAGGCGGGTATGCATGGGCAGGATGCGGTGGGCTGCGGTCATCTGATACATGTCGTAACGTTCCCCGTTGGCTGTCTTCTTGCCGTGGAAATCGCGCCCGTACCAGGAGGCCACACCTGTTTCGGCATAGCCCTCGGCTGAACCCAGGGGGTAATAGGTCTGCCCCATGACCGTGTACGGTCTGTACGTGCCGCCCTTACCCGCAGGGGCTTGCTTGCCTGGGGGCGCCGGGATGCTGCCCAAAGGGGCCGTTTTTGTTCCGCACCCGGATAACCCCAGAATCGCCAGACACAGGAGGGCCATCGTCACCCTCCAGACCGCACCGATGCCGTGAGCATCCCTTCCGCCCATCATCCCTCCATCGTCGTCATCTTCAGTTCTATGTCGCCTTCGGCCCCGGCCAGGACTTCCCGGATGCGGGCAGGATCCACAGGCGCTCCGTTCAAGGCGCATTCACACTGATCCAGCGCGATGTCCTCGTCCTCGAGATATTGCATGAAGGCCCGGGCAGACAGGATCACACCCCGGGCAAGCACTGCCGGAAAACAGTCCTGGGCCACGAAATTGAACATCTTGACTTTGGCCACACCGCCCGTGCTTTCTTCGCCATGCTTGCTGACGAGATCGGGGCGAAAGGCCCTGATGGGGCTCGAACGGCGCAAGGCGATGCCGCACAGACCGGGCATGGTCCCGCTCATACCGACTTCGTCCCCCCCTCCCACACGCTCTTCCCGCCAGTCGTCCACAGGCGCGTTGTTCAGGAAAAGCCCCGGAACGCTGTTGGTCGCGTACTGCGGATCCATGCCCAGCACATCGGTCATGAGGTCGCGCACGCTGACGGCCTTTTCCAGAAATACGCCCACCCCGCGGCGGAGGAGGCCATGCCATGCCGAAACCGAAATCTTCGGAATTGCCAGAAACACCTGATTCGAAATTCTGCCGTTTATGCCTTGCATGACATAACCCCCTTTTTTCCTTGACTTTATGCGAAGAGTGTCTGCTATCATGCGTGTAAAATCAAGACAAACGCGCATTTTTGCGCTCAAACTTCCAAGGAGTGTCTATGAAAATCCTGCGCATCAATACCAAGACCAAGAGCTTCGCATTCGAGGACCTCGGCGAGTATG
>CALMTS010000465.1 GCA_937872685.1 uncultured Desulfomicrobium sp. | reverse complement strand
GCCTGCTGGGACATGCACGGCTTCAACCGCCTGGGCGGCAACTCCCTGGCCGAGACCGTGGTCGCCGGCGGCATCATCGGCGTCAAGATCGTCGAGTTCCTCAAAGGCTACGAGACGACCTTCAACACCGCCGTCATCAACGCCGAGGCCAAACGCCAGCAGGAGCGCATCGACAATCTCATCTCCGGCCGGTTCGGCAAGGAGAACGTCTACAAGGTCCGCGCCGAAATGCAGGAAGCCCTCATGAAAGGCTGCTTCGTCTTCCGCAACGAACAGGACCTGACGGAATGCGTGGGCGTGCTGCAAGGCCTGCTGGAACGCTCCGAGCGCATCGGGCTGGTCTCCAAGGGCCTGGGCGCCAACCACGAGGTGGCCGCGGCCCTGAAGATCCGCGGGCAGGTCCGCCTGGCCCTGTGCATCGCCCAGGCCGCCCTGGTGCGCCGCGAAAGCCGCGGCAGCCACAACCGCGAGGACTACCCGGCCCGCGACGACAAGAACTGGCTGAACCGCACCCTGGCCTACTGGCCCGAAGGCCGCACCATGCCCGAACTGAAGTACGAAGAGGCCACGCCCCACTTCGAGATCCCCCCGGGCGAACGCGGCTACGGCGGCGGCAAGATCATCTACGCCGACCCGCAGGAAATCGAGGCCAAGACCATCAAGCGCAACGGCAAGTAAGAGGGACACGACATGGGACGACTGCTCCAATTCGAAATATTCCGCTATAATCCCGAGGACAAGGAATCCACCCCGCACATGCAGACCTTCGTGCTGGAGGAGACCACCAACATGACCCTGTTCATTGCGCTGAACCGCCTGCGCGAGGAACAGGACCCCGGCCTCATCTTCGACTTCTGCTGCCGCGCCGGCATCTGCGGCGCCTGCGCCATGGTCATCAACGGCCGCCCCGGCCTGGCCTGCCAGACCAAGACCAAAGACCTGCCCGAGACCATCACGCTCCTGCCCCTGCCCGTCTTCAAGCTCATCGGCGACCTGTCCGTGGACACGGGCGTGTGGTTCCGCGAAATGTACGCCAAGACCGAATCCTGGATCCACACCACCAAGGAGTTCGATCCGGCCAAGGAAGAGGAGAGGATGGACAACGCCATCGCCGAGGAGATCTACGAGCTCGAGCGCTGCATCGAGTGCGGCTGCTGCATCGCCGCCTGCGGCACGGCCCGCCTGCGCGACGACTTCATGGGCGCCGCCGCCCTGAACCGCATCGCCCGCTTCGTCATCGACCCGCGCGACCAGCGCACGGACAGGCAGTACTTCGACATCATCGGCAACGACTACGGCATCTTCGGCTGCATGGGCCTCTTGGCCTGCGAGGACGTCTGCCCCAAGAAGCTGCCCCTGCAGAACCAGCTCGGCTTCCTGCGCCGCAAAATGGGCATCACCGCCCTCAAACAGCTCTTCAGGAAATAACCATGAGAACGATCCAAGCCACACAGATCATCGACACCGTGGCCAAGATGTGCATCGACTCGAACCGCTATCTGCCCACGGACGTGCGCAAGCGGTTCGCGCAGTGCGCGGCCACCGAGGAATCCCCCGCGGCGCAGGAAGTCTTCCGCCAGCTGACGGAAAACTACGAACTGGCCGAACAGACCGGCCTCCCCCTCTGCCAGGACACGGGCCTGGCCGTCTTCTTCGTCGATGTGGGCGAAGACCTGCGCGTCGAGGGCATAAACATCCGCGAGGCCATCAACGAGGGCGTACGCAAGGGCTACGCCGAGGGCTTCCTGCGCAAATCCGCCTGCGACCCCTTCACCCGCGCCAACACCAAGGACAACACGCCGGCCATCGTCCACTTCGACATCGTGCCCGGCGACAAACTCAAGATCGCCTTCATGGCCAAGGGCGGCGGCAGCGAGAACATGTCGCGCGTGACCATGCTCGCCCCGGCCCAGGGCTGGGCCGGCATCAAGAAGTTCGTCATCGAGCGCGTGGCCGAGGCCGGCCCCAACCCCTGCCCGCCCACCGTGGTCGGCATCGGCGTGGGCGGCACCTTCGACTACGCCCCCATCCTGGCCAAGAAGGCCCTGCTGCGCAAACTCGACGACGTGAACCCCGACCCCAAGCTCGCAGCCATGGAAGAGGAACTCCTCGAGGCGCTCAACAAACTCGGCATCGGCCCCATGGGCCTGGGCGGCAAGACCACCTGCCTGGGCGTCAAGATCGCCATGAGCCCCTGCCACATCGCGAGCCTGCCCCTGGCCGTGAACATCCAGTGCCACTCGTCCAGACATCAGGAGGTGGAAATCTGATGGCCGAATACTCCCTGAAGACACCCCTGACCGACGCCGACATCGTCCAGCTCAAGGCCGGCGACGTGGTCAAGCTGACGGGCACCATCTACACGGCCCGCGACGCCGCCCACAAGCGCCTGTGCGACTTGCTCGACAAGGGCGAAGACCTCCCCTTCGACCTCAAGGGCTCCGTCATCTATTACGTGGGCCCCAGCCCCGCGCCTCCAGGCCGCCCCATCGGCGCCGCCGGCCCCACCACCAGCTACCGCATGGACACCTACGCCCCGCGCCTGCACTCCCTGGGCTCCAAGGCCTCCGTGGGCAAGGGCAAGCGCAACGACGCCGTCAAACAGGCCCTCAAGGACCACAAGGCCGTCTACTTCGGCGCCACGGGCGGCGCCGGCGCGCTGCTGTCCAAATGCATCACCGCCGCCAGGGTCATCGCCTTCGAGGAACTGGGCCCCGAGGCCATCCGCGAACTGACCGTGGAAGACTTCCCGCTCCTGGTCATCAACGACTGCCACGGCGGCGA
>CALMTS010000464.1 GCA_937872685.1 uncultured Desulfomicrobium sp. | reverse complement strand
ACGCCCGGGCGCGGGTTCATGGTCAGGTAGACGCCCATGGAGTTGGGCGAGGACAGGCCCGGGCGTTCGCCGATGAGGATGATCGACATGCGGGCCTGGAGGATTTCCCCGATCTCGTCGGCCACGGCCACGCGCGCGTTCTCCACCAGGCAGACCGGGCCCATGGTCAGCCCGGCCTGGGCGAACATGCGCTCGCAGGCCAGCACGAAGGGCTCGGCGTTCTCGTGGATGGCCCGGGCCGAGAGGCCGTCGCCCACGACCAGGCAGATGTCAAAGCCCTTGTCCAGTCCCTGCAGGACCGCAACCGACCTTTCGCTCAGACGCCGGCCCTTGTCGGGCCTGGTCAGGTATTCTTCCCGCCCATCAACTCCCGACTCAAGTTCGACGCAGGCGATGCCTGCCCCGCGCAGGCCCTCAGCCAGCTCCGCCCGCCGGAACGGGGTGTGCACGGCGTCGCGGGCGCGGGCGTGATCGAGTCTGAAGGACAGGCTCTCGGCCAGGGGCAGGCTCGACCCGCTCCGCCCGACGGCGATGCGGGCCGCGGTGAAACGCCTGAGTTCCGCCCAGGGGTCTTCGCAGACCGTAACGGGCGCCGTGGTCCGATCGCTCATGATTCCTCCCGTATGGCACCCGGCAGGCCCAGCAGACGGTTGTTTTTTTCGATGGGTACAAGTCGGCCGGCACCGTCCATCACGCCTGAAGACTCAAGCCATGCCGCAAACTCCGGCGCGGGCTTGCGGCCCAGAAGTTTGCGCAGGTAGGCCGTGTCATGGAAGGACGTAGACTGATAATTGAGCATGATGTCGTCGGCCCCGGGCACACCCATGACGAAGGTGCAGCCCGCCGCTCCCAGCAGGGTCAGCAGGGCGTCCATGTCGTCCTGGTCGGCCTCGGCGTGGTTGGTGTAGCAGACGTCCACGCCCATGGGCAGGCCCAGGAGCTTGCCGCAGAAATGGTCCTCCAGACCCGCGCGGGTGATCTGCTTGCCGTTCAGCAGATACTCGGGCCCGATGAAACCGACCACCGTGTTGACCAGCAGCGGCTCGAAACGGCGGGCCACGGCGTAGGCGCGGGCCTCCAGGGTCTGCTGGTCGACGCCGTGGTGCGCCCCGGCCGAGAGGGCGCTGCCCTGGCCCGTCTCGAAGTACATGACGTTGTCCCCCACCGTGCCACGGCCCAGGGACCGCGTGGCCTCCAGCGCCTCCTGCAGCAGGGGGAGCGACACGCCGAAGCTCGCGTTGGCGGCCTCGGTCCCGGCGATGGACTGGAAGCACAGGTCCACGGGCGCGCCGCGTTCGATGGCCTCCATGGTCGTGGTCACGTGGGTCAGCACGCAGCTCTGGGTCGGGATGGCGTAGCGGGAGATCAGCCCGCCGAGCATGTCGGAGATGCGGCAGATGTTGTCCAGGCTGTCCGTGGCCGGGTTGACGCCGATGACCGCGTCGCCGCAGCCGTAGCACAGCCCGTCCAGGGTCGAGGCGGCGATGCCCTTCAGGTCATCGGTGGGATGGTTGGGCTGCAGACGGACCGAAAAGGTGCCCGGCAGGCCGATGGTGTTGCGGAAGCGGGTCGTGACCCGGCATTTGGAGCCGACCAGCACCAGGTCCTGCAGGCGCATGAGCTTGGACACGGCCGCGGCCATCTCCGGTGTCACGCCAGGGGCCAGCCGGGCCAGCGTGGCGCTGTCGGCCGCATCGGTCAGGAGCCAGTCCCGGAACTCGCCCACGGTGAAGCCGCGGATGGGCGCGAAGGCCTCCTGGTCGTGCGTGTCGACAATCAGCCGAGTGACCTCGTCTTCCTCGTAGGGGACGACGTGTTCTTCCAGAAACCGGGCCAGGGGCACCCCGGCCAGCTCCATCTGGGCCAGCACCCGCTCCTCTTCCGTGGCGGCCGCCACTCCGGCCAGGACATCGCCCGAGCGCAGGGGCGAGGCCTTGGCCAAAAGCTCTTTCAATGTCCGTTGCGCAGCAGTCATGCACATGCTCCCATGCGTGTTTGAAAACCGGCGTCACGCCTATTCTGCGGGCGTCCCCACCATGGCCTTGGCCGCCCGGATCCTCTCGAAGGAGGCGGCGATGCGGTCGCGCGACAGCCGGCCGCTGTCCACCCCGCGGACCAGGATGTCCACGGCCTTGGGCACGATGTCCGGGTCGTAGTCAAGGTTGTTGCCGAAAACCAGGATGTCCACCCCGGCCTCCGCGGCCCGCAGGACGGCCTCTTCCAGCCCGTAGTGCTCCGTGACGGCCCGCATCTGCATGTCATCGGAGACGATGACGCCCCGAAAACCCAGCCGCTCCCGCAACAGCCCCGTCAGCACGGCGGGCGAGAGCGTGGCCGGATGGTCCGCGTCGAACCGCCGCAGGAAGAGATGCCCGCACATGACGAGGGGCCCGGCGCCTTCGGGAATGAGCCGCTCGTAGGGTATCAGCTCTGCGGGGCTCCAGGTTTCGGAGATGTCCGTCAGGCCGAGGTGGGAGTCCGCCCTGGCGCTGCCGTGCCCGGGAAAGTGCTTGAGGCAGGGCAGCACCCCCTGCGAGAGCAGGCCCCGTGAAAAGGCCAGGGCATGGGCGGCGACGATTTCCGGGTCGGAGGAGAAGCTGCGCTCCAGGGCGCCGATGGCCGGGCTTGCGGGGTTCACGTCCACGTCGACCACGGGCGCAAAGTCGAGGTTGATGCCCAGGTCCGCCAGCAGGCGGCCGGTCTTCTCCCCCTCCCGCCGAGTTTCGTCCGGCGTGCCCCGCCCCATGGCCTTGGCCGAGGGGCTGTACGGAAACCCCGCCTCCTCCCGCAGGCGGCGCACCCTCCCCCCCTCCTGGTCCACGGCGATGAAAAGCGGCGTCGCGGCCGCGGCCTGCAGCCTGGCGGTCAGGGCTTTCACCTGCCCGGCGCCCTGGATGTTGCGGCCGGTCGTCTTCAGCTGCACGTCGCGGTCGAAAAGGATCACCCCGCCCAGGCCATGTACCCGGATATCCCGCAGGATGGGCGCGTCGTCAGGCAGATTGGCGCCGCGAAACCCGACCAGCAGCATCTGCCCGAGCATGGTCCGCAGTGGAGGCGCCTGCTCCATGGCCAAAAGGGGCGAGGACAGGGCGAGCAGCAGGGTCAGGGCGGCGAAAAGGCGTGTCATGAATTCTCCCCCAAGGCAAAAACGGTTGTCGTGTTGCGTACAAGCCGGGTGGCGGCGCCACCCGGCTGCGACACTGTCCGTTACTTGGCGAAGTACATGTCCGGCAAGTAGAGCGCGATCTGCGGGAACGCCATGATCAGCGCCAACCCGACCACCATGAGGCTGACGAAGGGCACGATGGAGCCGTAGATGTCCACCAGTGTGATCTCCTTGGGGGCCATGGCCTTCATCAGAAAGAGGTTGTAGCCGAAAGGCGGGGTCATGTAGGCGATCTGGCAGGTCACCGTGTAGAGGACTCCGTACCAGATGGGGTTGAAGCCCAGGGTAATGATGAGGGGAATGTACAAGGGTGCGACAATGACCAGCATGGCCGTGTCGTCCAGGAACATGCCCATGATGATATAGGAGACCTGCATCATGATCAGCACGCCCCAGGGGGAGAGGCCCCACTTGTCCAGGAACAGGATCTCGATGGCGTGCACCGCGCCGAGGCCGTCGAAGACCGCGCCGTAGCACAGGGCCGCCAGGATGATCCACATGAACATGCAGCTCACGGACAGGGTCTTGTGCAGCGAGGAGTCGAGCACCGTGCTGTTCAGACGACCCTTGGCCGCGGCGGCGATCATGGCGGCGGCCGCGCCCACGGCCGAACTCTCCACCAGGCTGGTCACGCCCATCATGAACAGGCCGGTGACCGAAAAGATGATGGCCAGCGGGACGATGCCCGCGCGCAGCAGCGCGATCTTCTCGCCAGGGGTGATGCTCGCGCGTTCCTCGCCGGAGAGGGTCGGACCCAGCTCGGGGTTCAGCTTGCAGCGGACCACGATGTACACGATGAAAAGGGCCGCCAGCAGCAATCCCGGAAACACGCCCGCGAGCCAGAGCTGGCTGACGGGCTGGCGCGCGATCATCCCGTAGAGCACCAGGACGATGCTTGGCGGGACCATGATGCCGAGCGAACTGCCGGCCTGGATCACGCCGGTGATCATCTTCTTGTCGTAGCCGCGCTTGAGCATCTCCGGCAACGCGATGCTCGTGCCTATGGCCATGCCCGCCACGGACAGGCCGTTCATGGCCGAGATGGCGACCATGAGCACCACCGTGCCGATGGCCAGCCCGCCGCTCAAGGGGCCCATCCAGACATGGAACATCTTGTAGAGGTCGTTTGCGATGCCCGACTCCGACAGCATGTAGCCCATGAAGATGAACAGCGGCAGGGTCAGCAGCGGAAACCAGTTGAGGAGCACCATGCTCGCGTTGAACGGCATCTCGGAGCCGCCGTCGCCCCACAGCAGGAGCGATGCCGCCGCGCCCACGAAGCCCACGGCCCCGAACACGCGCTGGCCGGTCAGCAGCAGGACCATGAGGGTCGTGCACATCAGAAGGGCGATCATTTCATAACTCATGGCATCACGTCCCCATAGGTTTTCAGCATGTCCACGCCCATGAATTTGGAGACGTCCTTGATGAGACGCGACACGCATTGCAGAATCATGAGCACGATGCCCACGACCATGATGATCTTGATCGGGGACAACGGCGGGGCCCAGGCCGAATAGTTCTTCTGCCCGTATTCCAGGGAATAGGCCGTGCTCGAGATACCTCCGTAGAGCAGCATCCCGAGATAGAAGAGGAGAAAGACGGACGTCATCGTGTCCATGATGGCCCGGGTCCTGGGGGACCAGGTACTGTAGAGCACGTCCATGCGTACGTGCCCGCGCAGGATGACGGAGTATCCGCCCCCAAGGATGTAGTAGGCGGCCATGGTGAACTGGGCCATCTCCACGGCCCAGACCACAGGCGAATTCAGCAGGCTTCTCGAAAAGGAAGCGTACAGCAGGATAAGCATCATCCCGAACATGAGGTACATGGCAAACTTGCCGACCAGCCTGTTCAGGGCGTCAACATATTTCGTGTATGTCACCAATGCTTTGAACACATGGCACCTCGCAAAGGATTCACCCCCGCCGCGCCCGGGGGCGCAACGCGGGGTGCCGGTCCATGACCGGGCTGAAGCTGAAGCGCCCGGCGCCAGAAGCGCCGGGCGAAATGTCGGAGACGAATGCGCCGCGCGCCTAGGCGTAGCGGTAGGGCTTGCCCGCCTTTTTCATGGTCTCGGCGTAGTCCTTGAGAATCTGCACCACCTTGGCGCAGCGCGGGCTGGTGGCCCCGATTTCGTCCCAGTACTTGAAGGCCTCGGCTTCGACCTGGGCCCATTCCTCCTCGGGGATGGTGGTCAGTTCGAGCTTGCCGCCCTTGGTGCGGTAATGCGCTTCTCCCCACCAGTACCAGTGCTGGCGGTAGTAGTTGGAGCTGTCCATGGTCACCTTGAACAGGGTCTTCAGATGATCCGGGACCTGTTCCCACTTGTCGGAGTTGGCGAAGTAGGAACCGATCCATGCGCCGTTGATGTTGTTGGTCAGGTAGTACTTGGTCACGTTGGCCCAGCCCACGGTGTAGTCCTCGGTGATGCCGGACCAGGCGATGCCGTCCAGCTCCCCTGTCTGCAGGGCCACCTCGACGTCTTCCCAGGGCAGGGTCACGGGCACCACGCCGAAGCGCTGCATGAACTTGCCGCCCGTGGGGAAGGTGAAGACGCGCTTGCCCTGCAGGTCCTTCAGGGAGCGGATGGGTTCCTTGGTGGCGAAGTTGCACGGGTCCCAGGCGCCGGCGCCGAGCCAGGTCACGCCCTTGACCTCGCTGTAGGCCTCCTGCCAGATTTCGTTGAGCCCGTAGTGGTTGAAAAGCGTGGGCACATCCAGGGAATAACGGGTGGCGAAGGGGAAGTAGGCGGCGAACACGGCCACGTCCACGGGCGCTGCGATGGAGTCGTCGTCGCTCTGCACGGCGTCGATGGTCCCGCGCTGCATGGCGCGGAACAATTCGGGCGTGGGCACGAGCTGGTCCGCGTTATACAGTTCGATGACCATGTCGCCGCCGGCGATCTTGTTGAAAGCCTCGATCTGCGGTTTGATGACGTGCTCGGCCAGGGCCGGACCCGCGTAGGTCTGCAGGCGCCAGCGGATGGGCGTCTTCTTGGACGCGTGCACGAAGGGGGCGTTGACCACGGTGGATGCCGCAGCCGCCGTCGCGCCCAGGCCTGCCATCTTGACGAATTCTCTTCTTTTCATCGTTTGGACTCCGTTATTAATCGTTTTTGTAAAAACAGAAACAATGACCGTACAGAAAGCCGTTTCTCTCCATTACCGATCGGTCCAGAGGCTCGAAGCATGGCCGGATACCTGGATACGAACCTTCTGAAGCAAAAACCTGTCCAAACTTTTTCATTTTTGAATTTTTCTATTATTTTAGATTATTAAAAGATTAAAAATGGAAAAATCCAGTTAATTTGAACGCGATCAGCGCAATCATGGCATAATTTTTAGTCCTAATTTTACAAAAATGAATATTTTGCCAAAAAGACGCGAAAAAAATGCGATCCCCTCTTCAAATCGCCTGAACCTTCAGGGAGTCATACGAAGAAAAGGACAAAAAAAAGGGCTGTGCCCTTGAATTGGCGCCAGTTTTTCACAACTGAACGCATAGTTTTCACTTTCGCTCACATATTATTCAATTTTGTAATACCCGACTAGACATTCACCCGTGCCCATCATCCGAACCGGGCCGTCAGGCCCGCCGGACGGCTTTGAACCCCGACCATCCTTTTCTGTGGACAAAAATGCCCTCTTTGGGCATCAGCCGTATGACACGAAGCCTTGCCCGCCATCGGAAGGCAAAGAAACGCACAGCGGCCGGACCACCCGGCCCGATGGCACGCATGCTGCTGAAGCTGCCCGGTTCATTTTCATCAAACCATGAAACACGAGGACATCATGAAACGCACCTTGTTCCTGGTCATGCTCGGCGTGACCCTTTTCCTTGGTTCCACTGCGATGGCCGGCAAGATCAAAGTGGCAGGCATCTACACCCAGCCCATCCAGCAGAAATGGGATTCGGTCCTGCACAAGGCCCTGTTGAAGGCCGAGGCCGCAGGCGAGATCGAGTACGTCTGGTCCGAAAAAGTTTCCAACACCGATTACATCCGCGTCCTGCGCGAATACTCCGAAGCCGGCGTGCAGCTCGTCGTCGGCGAGGCCTTCGGCATCTCCCGCGATGTGCGCAAGGTGGCCAAGGACTACCCCAACGTGGCCTACCTCATGGGCGACACCTTCGGCCCCGACGGCACGAACCTGTCCGTCTTCGACAACTACATCCACGAGCCCTGCTACCTCATGGGCATGATCGCCGGAACCATGACCAAATCCAACAAGATCGGCATGGTCGGGGGCTACCCCATCGGCGAGGTCAACCGCCTCTTCAACGCCTTCATGGCCGGCGCCAAGGCGGCCAACCCGGCCGTCGAATTCAAGGTCTCCTTCATCGGCTCCTGGTATGATCCGCCCAAGGCCAAGGAATTCGCCTACGCCCAGATCGAATCCGGCGTGGACGTGCTCTACGCGGAGCGCTCCGGCGTGGTGGACGCCGCCCGTGAAAAGGGCATCATCGCCTTCGGCAACGTCAACGACATGAACAAGGAAGAAAACGGCAAGGACGTCGTCGTGGCCTCGGCCCTGTGGCACATGGAAGCGGCCCTGAACCACGCCATCGAGCGGGTCAAGGCCGGCACCTTCGCCGCCGAGGACTACCGCGAGTGGACCATGATGGCCAAAGGCGGCGCGTCCCTGTCCCCCTTCTACGAGTTCGACGCCAAGATTCCGACCGACGTGAAGGCCAAGGTCGCCGAGACGGAAGCCGCCATCAAGGCCGGCACGCTGGTCATCGAGATCAACGACGACGAACCCAAATCCACCTTCTGACAAACCGGGGCCGGACCTTTCCGGCCCCTTTTTTCGCCATGTCCACCACACCGCTCCTGCGCCTCACCGGCATCACCAAGCATTTCGGCCCCCTGAAGGCCAACGACGACATCTCCCTGACCCTGGAAAAAGGGGAAATGCTTGCCCTGCTGGGTGAAAACGGCGCAGGCAAGACCACCCTCATGTCCATCCTCTTCGGCCATTACGTGGCCGACAGCGGGACCGTCGAAGTGCTCGGCCGCCCCCTGCCACACGGCTCGCCCCGGGCAGCCCTGGAAGCCGGCGTGGGCATGGTGCACCAGCACTTCACCCTGGCCGGGAACATGACCGTGCTCGAAAACATCATGCTCGGCACCGAACCCCTGTGGGGCTTCCGCCGCAACTCGGCCCGCGCCCTGGCCAAGCTCGGCGCCCTCATGGACCGCTTCCAACTCCGCGTGGACCCCTTCGCCATGGTCCGCAGCCTGTCCGTGGGAGAACGCCAGCGCGTCGAAATCCTGAAAGTCCTGTACCGCGACGCGCGCATCCTCATCCTCGACGAACCCACCGCCGTGCTCACCCCGCAGGAAAGCGCCCACCTCTTCGCCACGCTGCGCGAACTGGTCGGCCAGGGCGTGTCCGTCATCTTCATCACCCACAAGCTGCGCGAGGTCATGGCCGCCAGCGACCGCTGCGTGGTGCTGCGCCACGGGCGGGTGGTCATGGAAGAGCGGACGGACCGGACCTCCGCCGAAGACCTCGCCCGGGCCATGGTCGGGGCCAGCATCCCCCAGGCCACGCGCACGCCGCACGCCCCTGGGGACGAAGTCCTCTTCCTGGACCGCATCAGCCTCTCCGCCCCGGACCGCGGGCCGGCCCTGACGGAGCTGAGCATGTCCGTGCGGGCCCATGAGATTCTGGGCATAGCGGGCGTGTCCGGCAACGGCCAGGCCCTGCTGGCCGACCTGCTCTCCGGCCTGGCCACGCCCCAGGGCGGCTCGGTCATCCTGCGCGGGCAGGCCATGGACCGGCCCACCCCCGCGGGCATGATCCGCGCCGGAGTGGGGCGCGTGCCCGACGACCGCACCGGCACCGGCCTGGTGGCGGACATGAGCGTCATGGAGAACCTCTCCACGGAGGTCTACCGCATGCCCGGCTTCTCGAAACGCGGCATGCTCAATTTTCGCGCCCTGGCGTCCCGCGCCGCGCAGCTCATGGACGTTTTCGACATACGCTGCGCAGGCCCCGGCGCGCCCGTGCGCAAGCTCTCGGGCGGCAACATGCAGAAGCTCATCATGGCCCGGGTCCTGTCCCAGGGGCCGCACCTCATCCTGGCCAACCAGCCCACCTGGGGCCTGGACGTCGGCGCCACCGCCGCCGTGCACCAGCACCTCCTCGACGCGGCCCGCCGCGGCGCAGGAGTGGTCCTCATCTCCGAGGACCTGGACGAACTCTTCCAGCTCTCGGACCGCATCCAGGTCATGTACCAGGGACGCCTCTCCCAAGCCCAGGACACGGCCACCGTGGACAGGGCCCAGCTCGGCCTGATGATGAGCGGCCAGAACATGCGGGGGGCAGCATGAGGCTCGAAGCCCGCGAATCCGTCAGCGCCTTCTGGCGCATCGGCGCCCCGATCCTGGCCGTGGCCTCCGCCATGGCCATCTGCTCCGGGCTCATCATCTGGGGAGGGGCATCGCCACTGGCCGCCTGGGCGCTCCTCGTCAAGGGCGCCCTGGGCTCCACCTTCGCCCTGACCGAGACCCTGACCCGCGCCACGCCGCTCATCTTCACCGGACTGGCCGCCGCGGTGGCCTTCCGGGCCAAGCTCTGGAACATCGGCGGCGAAGGCCAGCTCTACGTCGGCGCCTGCGTGGCCACCTGGCTCGGCACGGGGCTGGTCACCATGCCCGCCTGGCTCATGATCCCCTTCCTGTTCCTGGCGGGCGCGCTGGCCGGCGGACTCTTCCTGCTCCTGCCCACCTGGCTCAAGACGCACCTCAAGGCCGACGAGGTCGTGACCACACTGCTCCTGAATTTCGTGGTCCTGCTGGCCGTCAACTGGCTCGTCTTCGGCCCCTGGAAGGACCCCATGGCCATGGGCTGGCCCCAGGCCGCGCCGGTCATCGACCAGGCCATGCTGCCCGTCCTCGTCCCGAAATCGAGCCTGCACCTGGGCTTCGTCCTGGCCCTGGCCTGCGCCGGCCTGGTGTGGTGGATGATGCGCTTCACGGTCTGGGGCTTCGAGATCCGCGCCGTCGGGGCAAGCCTCACGGCCAGCACCTTCGCCGGCATGCCCGTGCAGGCCACCATCGTCCGCACCGCCCTCCTGAGCGGCGGCCTGGCCGCCATGGCCGGGGTCAGCGAACTGTGCGGCGTGAAAGGCTACCTGACCCTCGATCTCTCCCCCGGCTTCGGCTACTCGGGCATCGTCGTGGCCATGCTCGCCAGCCTCCACCCCCTCGGCGTGGTGCTTTCGGCGATCTTCATCGCCGTCGTCTACATCGGCGCAGACTCCATGAGCCGCGCCATCACCATCTCCAACTACATCGCGGACGTGACCACGGCCGTGAGCCTGCTGACGGTGCTCCTGGCCATGTTCCTCACCCGCTACCGCATCCGCTGGAAATAGCATGGACATCCTCTCTCTCGTCCTCGAAACCGGATTCTGGCTGGCCACCGTGCGCATGGCCACCCCGCTCATCTTCGGCACCATGGGCGAACTGATCTGCGAACGGGCCGGAGTCCTGAACCTCGGCATCGAAGGCATCATGGCCGCGGGCTGCATGTCCGGCTGGACCTGGGTCTACCTCGGCGGCAGCCTGTGGGGCGGCGTGCTCTTCGCCGCCGCCGTCGGCGCCGCCCTGGGCCTCCTCCACGCCGTCCTGACCGTGCACCTGGGCCTCTCCCAGCACGTCACGGGACTGGGCATCACCATGCTCGGCGCAAGCCTCAGCTCCTTCGCCTTCCGCATGATCCTGCCCCAGGTCACGACCCCGCCCAAAATCACGCCGTTCGCGCCCCTGGACCTGCCCGTGCTTTCGGACCTGCCCTTCCTCGGGCCCGTCCTCTTCAGCCAGACAGCCCTGACCCTTGCGGCCTTCATCCTCGTCGGCGTCACGGCCTACGTCCTCCTGCGCACCCCCCTGGGCCTGGCCCTGCGCATGGTCGGCGAAAACCCGCTGGCCGCCGAAGCCCAGGGCCTCTCGGTCCTGGGCCTGCGCACCGGCGCCGTCATGGCCGGCTCGGCCCTCATGGCCGTGGGCGGCGCGTTCCTGACACTGGCCGCCTTCGACGCCTACTACATCGGCATGGTCAACGGACGCGGCTGGATCTGCATCGCCCTGGTCGTCTTCTCCTCCTGGAAACCCGGCAAGGCACTCCTGGGCGCCCTCCTCTTCGCCGCCTTCGACGCCATCCAGATGCGCGTGCAGCAGCAATCCATGGCCGGCATCCCCTACCAGTTCTACCTCATGCTGCCCTATGTCTGCTCCATCCTCGCCCTCATCGCCATGTCGCGCAAAGCCGCCTACCCCAAGGCGCTGCTCATTCCATTCCGCAAGGGCGAGAGGTAGGGGATGAAGAAGAGCGGGGCCCTGCCCCGCACCCCGCAAGGGGCTCGCCCCTTGACCCGTT
>CALMTS010000463.1 GCA_937872685.1 uncultured Desulfomicrobium sp. | reverse complement strand
CCCGACGCCGGGGAGCTGCGCGACTCCCTGCGCCAGATCGTGACCCAGACCGCGCGCAGCCGCGAGATCACCCACAAGCTGCTGAGCTTCGGCGGCAAGACCGACGGCACCATCCGCGACACGGACCTGGCCACCCTGGTCTCGGACGTGGCCCTGCTGCGCCGGCGCGAGGCATCGGGCAAGGGCATCGAGATCCGCGAGGAAACGGCCGGAAAACTGCCCGTCATCCTGAGCGAACCCGCCCTGCTGCGCCAGATGCTCATCAACCTCATCAACAACTGCATGGACGCCATGCCCGAAGGCGGGGTCATCACCATCTCCACCGCGGCCGGACGTGACGGAGGGGTGATTCTCTGCATCCGGGACACGGGCTTCGGCATCCCGCAGGAGAACATGGACAGGATCTTCGACCCCTTCTTCACCACCAAGCCCCCGGGCAAGGGGGCGGGACTCGGGCTTTCCATCTGCCACGGCATCGTGCAAAGGATCGGAGGCAGGATTTTTGCCGAAAGCGTTCCCGGGGAGGGAACGGCCGTGACCGTCGAGCTTCCCCTGGAGGCGAGATCAAAAACGCCCTGAACGAACCGGAGAAGGCGATGCGCGACTTTCTTGTGAACCACCCCCACGCCGCGGAACCGGCGCCCCGGGCGCACCGCGTGCGCCAGAGGGCCGGGAGACGCCCGTGAGTCCGGAAAGCCCCCATCCCGGACTGCAACGCCGCTACCGCTTCTTCAGAAGCCTCCTGGCCGCCAACAATTTCATCCTGGAGGAGCTGACCGGCCTCGAGCGCCTGGTCCACGAGAGCCGCTCCTTCACCCTGGAGGAGGTCACGGACCGCGTGCGGCGCCTCATGGCCCGCTGCTGCGCCCTGGTCGAGGACCTCAACGCCCTCTGTCGGGGCGCGTTTCCCGAGCTCTTCGACCGTGCCGGCGACGTGGGCCGCAGCGCCCTGGAGGCCCTGACGCGCGAGCGGGCCTTCGACAGCCCGGTCATGGTCCTTCCCCTGGACGACATTTCCCTGGACAACCTGGACGAAGTCGGCGGCAAGGCCGCCAACCTCGGCGAAGTCCGCAACCGCGTGGGTCTGCCCACGCCCGAAGGCTTCGCGGTCACGGCTTCGGCCGCGGCGCTGTTTCTGCGGCACATGGGCCTCCTCGAAAACCTCCGCCGCCGGCTCGCGCACATGGACATCACCGACATCGGGGCCCTGGAGCAGCTCTGCGCCAAGGCCAGCGAGCAGATCATGGCCGCGCCCCTGCCCCGGAAGCTGGAACTGGCCCTGATGGAAAAGGTCCGGGAGGTGATCGGCCGGTTCGGCCCCGCCGTGCGTCTGGCCGTACGCTCTTCGGCCGTGTGCGAGGACTCGGAGGCGTCCTTCGCCGGACAGCACGCCTCGGTCCTGGGCGCCGCCCCGGCGACCCTGCCCCGGGCCTGGAGCGCCGTCGTGGC
The DNA here is from genome assembly GCA_937872685.1 of uncultured Desulfomicrobium sp. Lineage (GTDB taxonomy): Bacteria > Desulfobacterota > Desulfovibrionia > Desulfovibrionales > Desulfomicrobiaceae > Desulfomicrobium. The sequence continues at coordinate 10,130 of CALMTS010000463.1, read as the reverse complement.
CAGCGCCTTCACCGCCCGGGCCGTGTTCTACCGGCGCACAAAGGGCTACTCGGAGCAGGACGTGATGATGAGCGTCCTGGTCCTGACCATGGTCCGGTCCCGGGCCAGCGGCGTGCTCTACACCATCGACCCCAACTCCGGCCACAGCGACGATCTGCTCGTCTCCGCGGCCTGGGGACTCGGGGTCAGCGTTGTGGACGGATCCATGGACGTGGACTTCTGGCGCGTGCGGCGCGGGGACGGGAGCGTCGTGGACGAGCGGATCGCCCACAAGGCGTCTGAATTCACGGTGCTGCCCCAGGGCGGCATCGTGTCGCGCCCCGTCGCACCCGAACTGCGGGACCGGCCCTGCCTGACGGCGGAACAGATCGGCATCCTGACGGACTACGGCCTGCGCCTGGAGGCCCATTACGGCATGCCCCAGGACGTGGAGTGGGCCCTGGACGACGACGGACGCCTCTTCATCATCCAGTCCAGGCCCCTCATGCGCGCCGGGGGACAGGAACGGGCCGACTGCTGCGAGTACGCGCCGGGCCGCACCCCGCTCGTGTTCGGCGGGCAGTCGGCGTCCATGGGCGTGGCTTCGGGCCCCGTCTTCACCGTGCACCCGGACCACCCCCTGACGGACGTGCCGGCAGGAGCCATCCTGGTGGCCAAACAGACCTCGCCGGCCTATGTGGCGGCCATGGGCAAGGTGGCCGGCATCATCACGGACGTGGGCAGCGCGACGGGACACATGGCCTCGGTGGCGCGGGAGTTCGGCATCCCGACCCTGGTCGGGGTGGGCGGGGCCACGCACCTCCTGCCCCACGGCGCGGAGGTCACCCTCGACGCCACCAACCGCGTGGTCTACGCCGGGCGCGTGCAGGAGCTGATCCCGACCCGCAAGCCCGTCAACCTGATGAAGGGCAGCCCCGTGTTCAAAGCCCTGCAGGAAGCCCTCAGGTTCCTCACCCCGCTGAACCTGGTGGACCCGCAGGAGCCGGAATTCACGGCCGGGAACTGCCGGACCCTGCACGACATCATCCGCTTCTGCCACGAAGAGGCCATGCAGGAGATGTTCAGGCTCACGGACGGTCTGACGCCCGCCGAGGGTGCGGCCCGGGAGCTGCGCTCGGACCTCCCCTTCCGCGTCCTGCTGCTGGACCTCGGCGGCGGCATCTCGGCCGCGTCCCGGGCATCCGGGGTGGACATGGACGACCTGCGCTGCGCGCCGCTCAGGGCCCTGCTCGCAGGCATGCGCGCCGCCGGCGCGGGCGGCGCGGGCACTGTGCCGCACCCCGAGGCGGCGAGCTACGCCATCGTCTCGGCCGAATACATGAATTTCAGCGGCCGCCTGGGCAACCATTTCGCCACCGTGGATTCCTGGTCCGGCCCCGTCATCAACGACAACTACATCACCTTCTCCTTCCGGGGCGGGGCGGCCGATTATGTCCAGAGGGTCCGCCGCGCGGCGCTTCTGGCCGGCATCCTGCGACGGCTCGGGTTCCGCGTGACGCAGAACGGCGACGCCCTCAAGGCGGAGATCCGCAAATACGACGAGGCCCGCTTCCTCGACCGCCTCGGCACCCTGGGCCGCCTCCTGGCCTCCGTGCGCACCCTGGACCGCCGGCTGAACGACGACGCGGAGGTGCCCCGCTACGTCGACGATTTCTTCAAGGGCGGCCACGCATTCGGCAAATCCTGACGCCGGTTCGCAAGGACGCCCCGCCCGGCCCCATCCCGGTCATTGCGAGCCGGGAACCTTTTGTGTCACAAGGATTCGCGGCGCGAAACCCGACGTCCCCTTTTTTGCGGCAAACCGCCCGTGCAGCGGAGCACCCATGAATCTCATCCAACGCGTCAGGAATCTCTTTTCCCCCCCGCCCGCGGTCGAAACGCAGGACAACGGGCAGGAGGACCTGTTCCGGGCCAGGTACCAGGCCTTCCGCCGCCTGCTGTCGGCCAACAACGGCGCCCTGGACTTCATGACGGAACTGGAGGAAGCGGCCCTGGGACACCGTCATTTCGGCATGCATTTCGTTCGCTCGCGGGTCACGGGCGTGACGGCCAAGGTCTTCAACATCGTCGAAAACCTGCTCTACCTCGCACCGGGCAAGTACCTGGCCCTTCGCGACGCGCTGCGCACCATCCAGGAACGGATCCAGGAAGGCCTGGAGGTCCGCCAGGCCAGCGGCCGCCAGGAGCTCGTCCTTGATCTCGAACGCGTCACCGCCGGCGACGTCAACGACGTCGGCGGGAAGATGGCCAACCTCGGGGAGCTGCGCAACACCCTGAAGGTCCCTGTGCCGGAGGGCTTCGCCATCACGGCCCACGCCTACGCGACCTTCATGCGGCACACCGGGCTGTGGGAGGAGATCAACTGCCTTGTGCTGGGGCATCCCATGGCCGCGCACTTCGCCTCCTGCCCCGTGACGGACACGGACCCCGAGGACGAGGAGACGTCCAACCAACCCATCGCGCTTCTGGAGCTCTGTGCCAAGGTCCGCGCCATGATCCTTGCGGCCGAGGTGCCGCCCGAACTGGAGCAGGCCATCCTGGCCGCCTACGACCGCCTCTGCGAGCGGGAAGGCAGGACGGTCAACGTGGCCCTGCGTTCCAGCGCCCTGGGCGAGGACAGCGCCGGGGCGTCCTTCGCCGGGCAGCACAAATCTCTGCTCAACCTCGACCGGGACAGTCTCATCGACGGCTACAAGGAGATCGTGGCCAGCAAGTATTCGGCCCATGCCATGACCTACCGCTACATGCTCGGCATCCGCGACGACGACGTGCTCATGTGCGTCGGCTGTCTGAGCATGGTCACCTCCCAGGCCGGGGGCGTGACCTACACGACCAACCCCCTCAATGCCGGGGACGACCGCATCCGCGTGACTTCCGCCTGGGGCGTGGCCAAGGGCGTGGTCGACGGCACGGCCACCACGGACGAGTTCGTCATCGAAAAGGGGGAGTCCCCCGCCATCGTGGAGCGCAGCGTGCCGCGCAAGGAATCCGCCCTCGTCTGCTCGCCCAACGAAGGCGTCTGCAGGATCTCCGTGGACCCCGAGCATTGCGAGAAACCCTCCCTGGACGACTCCCAGATCCTCGACCTGGCGGCCATGTCCATGCGCATCGAAAAGCATTACGGCTTGCCCCAGGACATCGAGTGGGCCTACACGCCCGAGGGGTCCCTCGTCCTCCTGCAGACCCGGCCCCTGGACGTCCGCCAGCCCGACCCCAGGCCCGAGCTGCTGCCGGGCACGTCCCCGCTGATCCACGCCGGGCACACCGCCAGCTCCGGCACGGCCCACGGGGTTGTGCACATCGTCAGGAAGGACGTGGATATCCTCGTGCTGCCGGACAACGCCATCCTGGTCTGCGTGGAGGCCGCGCCGAAATGGGCCGCGGTCCTGAACCGCTGCCAGGGCGTCATCACCGAACAGGGCAGCGTGGCGGGCCATCTGGCCAACGTGGCGCGCGAATTCCGCGTACCCGCGCTGTTCGGCGTGCCATCGGCCACGGACCTGCTGGCCCCGGGGCAGGAGATCACCCTCGACGCCGACAATGCCGCCGTCTATCCCGGCCGGCAGGAAGCGCTGCTGGACCGCAAGCCCGTGCGCCCCAACATGATGGAGGGCAGCCCGGTCTTCAAGACCCTGGAGCGCGTCAACCGCTTCATCACGCCCCTGAACCTGCTCGACCCCGACGCCCTGGACTTCACGGCCGCCAACTGCCGGACCCTGCACGACATCACCCGTTTCTGTCACGAGAAGTCCGTACAGGAGATGTTCAGCTTCGGCCGCGACCACGACTTTTCCCCCAGGTCGAGCAAGCAGCTCAAGACCGTGATCCCCATGCAGTGGTGGATCATCAACCTGGAGGACGGCTTCACCAAGGAGACCGGCGGCAAGATGGTGCCCCTGGACAACATCGCCTCCATTCCCATGCTGGCCCTGTGGCGCGGCATCGTGGCCTTCCCCTGGGAGGGCCCGCCCGGCGTCGACGGCAAGGGGTTTTTGTCGGTCCTCTTCCAGTCCGCGACCAACACCAACCTCGAACCGGCCATGGCCTCGACCTTCGTGGACAAGAACTATTTCATGATCTCACGGCACTTCTGCAACCTGCAGTCGCGCTTCGGATACCACTTCACATCGGTGGAGGCCCTGGCCGGGCCCCGGCCGCGGGAAAACTACATCCGCTTCCAGTTCAAGGGCGGCGCGGCCGACCAGCAGCGCAGGGTCCGCCGGGCCCGTTTCGTGGGCGAAATTCTCGACGAGTTCAATTTCAGGACGCGGGTCCGCGAAGACGCCCTCTTCGCCCGCCTGGACGACTGCGACCAGCAGTTCATCGAAGACCACCTGGAAATCCTGGGCCACATCCTCATCCACACCAGACAGCTGGACATGATCATGAACCGCGAGGAAGTGGTCCAATTCTATAAACAGCGCATCCTTCGTCAGCTGCACGCGATGATGGATGCCAAAAAACGGGCCTGACGGCCCTGACGCGGGAACGACATGAGCGACAGATCAAAGGAAAACACCCCCAGCCACGCCGTGCTGAGGGGGGTCATCGTCGGCGGCTCCATCGGGATGATCGCCAGCTGGTTCGGTTACGAGCCGGTGAAAGCCTTCTTCATGGGCATCATCTGCGGCATTTTCGCGGCCTTTACCAAAATCATGGCCGACAGATTGCGCAACAAATAATCCTTGACTTCCCTGGCCTCAAGCCTACTAATAGTAGTCAAGAACCTCTTGACCATCCGCATGCGGGCGAAACGGGTTCTTGAAAGAAGGCGATGTCCTCAAGGAAACTGACAACCAAATCTGCTCTACAGAGGCGTGTTGGAAGGTAACCAGGAAAAATCCTCGAATCACAGGCGTGTAGGAAGTCAACACTGCAGGGAACCTCTTCCGAATTGAAGAACGAGGCGCGTTGGTTGGAAACCAAAAACCAGTAATGTGGTCAAGGCGCGTAGGAAGGAAACTCCCAAAGTGAACACGAGAAACTGACGAGGCATTTATTCCGGTAAATCTGTACAGGAGTACGATTGGCGCCGGCCCCAAACCGGCGTGAAAACGGTTCAAAAGCATCACATCGCATCTGGTTTCTGAACATCTCGGTTGGAATGGGGCGGAAGATTTCGATCTTCCGCCTCTCTCTTTTTGACGTGCCACGCAACATTCCGGATCGGCCCTCCCTGCATGACGGGTTCTCGCCAATGCTTCGCACCGCGGCGGAGATGCCGCTTTTTCTTTTTTCATGAAGGATCAAGCGGCTTGCATAAGAGAAGCTTTTCGGTATAAAGATGCAGGAGACAACACGAACCAATTCCAATTCAGGACACGCCATGTATTGTAAAAAATGCAGATTTCACTCCTTCGATCATGTCGGCGCCTGCCCCAAGTGCGGTGCGGACTGGGAAGAAACCCGAAAGTCACTCTATCTGAACTGGATCACCGCCAGCGGAGTCAACTGGGTAGCCCCGGCGCCGGCCAAGGCCGAAACTGCCCAGGCGGCAACCGTCGGGGCCGATGACGAGTTCGTCGAACTGATCGGCCAAACCCCGGAACCGTCCTCCTCCAGGGACTCGGACATCGACGTATCCCTCTTCCCTGAATTGGATTTCTCCATGGAAAGCCCGGCGCCGCAGGCACCTTCCAAACCCGCAGCGGCCACGCCTGCCCCGGCCGCGCCCAGGAAGGAAGAAGAACTGTTCCTGGACGCGATGCCCGTCGACGACGTGACGGAACTGGACTTCAGCGCGTCCTTCGACACGCCGTCCGCCCCCACGCCGCCCCTGTCCAAACCCAAGCGCGAAGACCTTTTCATTCCCGAACTCGAAGAGATGCTCGCTCCCCTGACCGAGGAACCGCGCCAGAACCCCGCGCCCGCCAAGAAAGCCTCGTTCTCCGAGGAGTCGGAAATCCTGCTCGATTTCGGGAACGATTCGTCCGGGAAGAAATCCACGTCCGACGCGGATGACATCCCCTTCCTCAATCTGGACGACACGAACAAGCAGTCATGACATCATGATCCCTGCAGGGATCGCACGAAACCGAGAACCAGGGCGCTCACCGAGGCTCTGGTTTCTTCGTGCGTGACCAGCAGATGCCCGCTTGTCGTCCGCTCGCGCAGTGTCAGGAGGTGCATTTCACGGCGGGGACTTGACACGCGGGAGAGAATTTCCCAGGCGTTGTCCGGATGCACGGCCCTGTCCCGGACGCCATGCAGGACCATGACGGGCGCCGTGACGCGGGGCAGCCCCCGACGCACGAGAACCGCGGCGGTCTTGAAGGAATGCAGCGGCTCGACGAAATGCATGCCCTCGTACCCTTCCCACGGAGCGATGCGCCTCGATTCGGGCCTGACCGGCGAGGATGGCAGCCGCGTCCGGAACCGGCGGATCACGCCGCTCGCAAAGAGAAGCGGGTCCGGGGAGAAGTAGGGAAAGAGGCGGCAGAGAAACACCGGTGCGGCTATGGTCGCCACTCCAGCCAGATGATGTTTCTGCGCCAGGGCCAGGGCCAGGGTGCCGCCCAGGGAGAAGCCGGCGACGACGACGCGCGCGCACTGCGCCTGCAGACTGCACAGGACCTCTTCAGCGCTGCCCAGCCAGTCCTCGAACCGGCTGCGGGCGAAGGCCCCGGGGTCTCCCTCGTGGCCGGCCAGGACCGGCGTCTCGACCCGGTATCCGGCCATGCGCAGGACCTCCGCCAGCCAGCTCATCTCAAAGGGGCGGCCGGCGTAGCCGTGCAGCAGAAGGCAGCCCGTTTCCAGTGAATTCATGGGGATTCCTGTGAAGAGAAAGGTTTCGGTGCCAGTCCGCAATGCGCCAGAAGGCCCGGGAAAAAAAGGCTTGACTTTTGGCATTGATTCGAAAAAGAAAACGAGTTTCCGGTGATTCGCGAAAAGCCGCCGTTTCCACCGGATAAAGGCGCGGCAGCATTTCAGGTCAAAATTATGGAGGAGCCTCATGGCAGTAGATTTCAGTAATGCCGTCAAGACGGACGAAGGCGTTCAGGTCAACGGCGTTGTAATGAACCCGATTGTGGAAAAATGTGAAGGCTGCGAGCGGATCAAAGAATTCGAGGGCGGCAAGTACTGTGGCAGCTATCCCCAGCCCGAGACCAAGTGGCGACTGGGCAACTGCAACTTCGCCACGCACACCAAGGCGACCGCAAAGGGCAAGGCCAAGGTCAACCCCCTCAAGGCCTCCAAGCGCGCAGCGAAAGGCCGTTAGGTCCAGCAGCACAGTTCACGCACAAGGCAGGATTTTCCTGCCTTTTTTTTCCTCAAAATTCCGGGCACAGTCGCTACGCAGAACGCAAGGACCAAACCCATGCTCAGCACCATCCTCGAAATCCTCGACGCAAGCACCGACGAACTCGTCCGCCTCCAGACCAGTCTGGTGGCCATCCCCGCCCTCGGGCCGACCAACGAAGGCCAGGGCGAAGCGGCCAAGGCCGGCTTCCTGGCCGGCTACCTGTCCGCGTTCTCCGGCGCCTCGCTTGAGGTCATCGACGCCCCGGACCCGAGGGTCGAGAGCGGCCGCAGGCCGAGCCTCGTCATCAGGCGCCCGGGCAGGAGCGTGCGCACGCTGTGGCTCATCGCACACACCGACGTGGTGCCCACCGGCGACCTGTCCCTGTGGCAGTCCGACCCCTTCGTCCTGCGCCGCGAGGGAGACCTCATCTACGGCCGCGGCGTGGAGGACAACCACCAGGGGCTCGTCAGCGCGCTCATGCTGCTGCGCGCCCTGGAACAGGCCGGGGCCGAGACGGAGCTGTCCCTGGGCATCCTGCTGGCCGCCGACGAGGAGACGGGCAACGCGCTTGGCATCGAATACATCCTGCGCGAGCGCCCGGACGTCTTCGCCCCGGACGACCTGGTCCTCATCCCGGACTTCGGGACCAGGGACGGTTCGGCCATCGAGGTGGCCGAGAAAAGCGTGCTCTGGCTCAAGTTCACGGTCCAGGGCAGGCAGTGCCACGCCTCCACCCCGGACGAGGGAATCAACTCCCTGGTCGGCGCCTCGGCCCTGATCCTGGCCCTGGGGCGCCTGAACCATGTCTTCGACCGGCAAGACCCGCTCTTCGACCCCGCCGCCTCCACCTTCGCGCCGACCAGGAAGGAAGCCAACGTCCCCAACGTGAACACCATCCCCGGACAGGACGTCTTCTACCTCGACTGCCGCGTGCTGCCCGGCTACCCCCTCGACGACGTGGAGCGGGAGATCCGGAGCATCTGCGACGAGGTCGAGGCCGAACGCGGCGTGCGCATCTCCTTTTCGCACGTGGTGCGCGAACAGGCCGCCCCGGCCAGCCCGGCCGGCTGCGAGGTCGTCACGCGCCTGGCCGCGGCCCTGCGGGAAGAGCGGGGCATCGAACCGCGCGTCATCGGCATCGGCGGAGGCACCGTGGCGGCGGCCTTCCGCAAGCGCGGCCTCCCGGCCGCCTGCTGGTCCACGCTCCTGAACACCGCGCACCAGCCCAACGAACACTCGTCCATCTCCAACACCATCGCCGACGCGCGGGTCTTCGCCCGTCTTCTCCTGGACAGCGGAGAACAGGCATGACCATCCCGACCGTGCCCGAGACCTTCGACATCATCGTCGTCGGCGCAGGCCATGCCGGCTGCGAGGCGGCCATGGCCGCGGCGCACATGGGCATGCAGACCCTGCTTTTGACCATCAACGCCGACCGCATCGGCCACCTGTCCTGCAACCCGGCCATCGGCGGCCTGGCCAAGGGGCACATGGTCAAGGAGATAGACGCCCTGGGCGGAATGATGGGCAAGTGGGCCGACCAGGCCGGCATCCAGTTCCGCATCCTGAACACGCGCAAGGGCCCTGCCGTGCGCTCCAGCCGGGCCCAGATCGACCGGGCCGAATACGTCAGGGTCGTGCAGAGGGACATCTTCACCTGCCCGAACCTTTTCGTGCGCCAGGACACGGCGGCGTCCCTCACCGTCGAGGACGGCCGCGTGACCGGCGTGGTCACCACCCTGGGCGAGACCATCCCCTGCCGCGCCGCCCTGCTGACCACGGGCACCTTCCTGCAGGGGCTCATCCACGTGGGCCTCAGGAATTTCAGCGGCGGCCGCTACGGAGACCCCGCAAGCACGGGCCTCTCGCCGCGCCTGAAGGAGCTGGGCCTCGAACTCGGGCGCCTCAAAACAGGCACCGTGCCCCGGCTGCTCGCGTCATCCATCGACTACTCGGTCATGGAGGAACAGCCCGGCGACACCCCGCCCCGCCCCTTCAGCTTCGACTCGCCCGGCATCCGCCTGCCGCAGCTGCCCTGCTTCGTGACCTACACCACCGAGCGCACCCATGAGATCATCCGCTCGGGTTTCGACCGTTCCCCGCTGTTCACGGGCGTCATTCAGGGCACGGGGGCGCGCTACTGCCCTTCCATCGAGGACAAGATCGCCCGCTTCCCCGAGAAGGACCGGCACCAGATCTTCGTCGAGCCCGAAGGCCTGAACAGCTTCGAGGTCTATCCCAACGGCATCCCGACGAGCCTGCCGCTGGACGTGCAAAAGGCCCTGGTGGCCTCCATCCCGGGCCTGGAGAAGGCCCAGATCATCCGGCCCGGATACGCCATCGAATACGATTTCGTGCCCCCGACGCAGCTCAAGCCGACCCTGGAGACCAAGGCTGTGCGCGGCCTCTACCTGGCCGGCCAGATCAACGGCACCTCCGGTTACGAGGAGGCCGCGGGCCAGGGGCTGTGGGCGGCCGTCAACGCGGTCCAGGCCCTGCGCGGCGGGGAGGAGTTCATCCTGACCCGCAGCCAGGCCTACATCGCCGTGCTGGTGGACGACCTGGTGACCAAGGGCACCCTCGAACCGTACCGCATGTTCACGTCCCGGGCCGAACACCGCCTGCTGCTGCGCGAGGACAACGCCGACCAGCGCCTGACCCCCATCGGCCGCAGGCTCGGCCTCGTGGACGACAGCCGCTGGCAGCGATTCTCGGCCAAGCAGGAGGCCCTGGCGTGGATCATGTCCGGCCTCGAGTCCATCCGCGTGCGCCCCGACGCCGCCACGAAGGAAATCGTGGAAGCCATGGGAGGCACCATCCCGCAGAAGGCTGTCAGCCTGAAGGAGCTGCTGCGCCAGCCGGAGCTGTCCATCGGGAGCCTGACGCC
>CALMTS010000462.1 GCA_937872685.1 uncultured Desulfomicrobium sp. | reverse complement strand
GGACACCGGCCTTTCACGCCGATAACAGGGGTTCAAATCCCCTTGGGGACGCCACTTCTTTCCAGTAGAAAGCCCCGGGCAGACGCCCGGGGCTTTCTGCGTTTTCCCGCCGGTTCCGCCATCCAATCCGACTTGAACCCTCCGAATTGTCAGGGCAACTTTTGACGCGAACCGTCAAAACGTCTACAGATCACGAAGCAAGTACCCTGTGCGCAGCCAAACGCGGACTTCAAAACGGAGAACGAACATGGATCCAACCCGGCTCATCCCCCAGAATCTTCCCATTCCCGTGGAATGGGGATGGTTCTACCTTTTCCAGGTGCTGACCTTCATTGTCCACATCCTGGTCATGAACGTCATGCTCGGCGCGTCCATCATCGCCCTGGTCCACCATCTGCGGGGCAGCAGGGAAACGGAACCACTGACCAAGACGATCTCGGTCAAACTGCCCTTCACCATCGCCTTCGCCGTCAACTTCGGCGTGGCCCCCCTGCTCTTCATGCAGGTTCTCTACGGGCAGTTCCTCTACACCAGCAGCGTGCTCATGGCGGTCTACTGGCTGGGCGTCATCGGGCTGGTCATCGCCGCCTACGCAAGCGCCTACGTCTACGATTTCCGCTACGCTTCGCTGGGCGGCCTCAAGACCTTCTTCATCGCCGTGACGGCCCTGTGCCTGCTGGCCACGGCATTCATCTTCACCAACAACATGACGTTCATGCTCAACCCCGAAAGCTGGACCGCCTACTTCGACAACTCCCGCGGCACCCTGCTGAACCTGGGCGACCCCACGATAGTGCCGCGCTTCCTGCACATCGTCGCGTCATCCACCGCCCTGGCGGGCCTGGCCCTGGCCCTGCTCTACCAGCGTCGCAAGGACGACCCCAAGGCGCAACGCTGGGTCCGGCACGGCGTGAACTGGTACGCCTTCTCGACCATGGTGCAGATGGCCCTGGGCCTGTGGTTTCTCACCAGCCTGCCCGAACGGGTCTCCCACCTCTTGCTGGGCGGCTCGCTCCCGCACACCCTGGTCTTCGCTGCGGGGGCGATCCTCGGAATATTCAGCATCAGCAACGCCCTGCGCTACAACGTCGGCACCACCGCGATCATCTCCGTGACCACCATTTCACTCATGGTCTACCTGCGCGACATGGTCCGGGACGCCTACCTGTCCCCCTACTTCGAGGTCAGCGACCGTGTCGTCACGGGAGAGTACCTGCCCTTCTTCCTCTTCGTCCTGACCCTCGCGGCCGGAATTGCCATCATCGTCTGGATGGTCCGGGCCGCGGCCACTGACCCGGAGGTGCGCTCATGAACTTTCCGATCTGGGAACTCCAGTGGGCCGGCGGCGGCCTGCTCATCGCGCTCATCGCCGTATTCCATGTCTACATCGCCCACTTCGCCGTGGGCGGAGGGCTTTTCCTCGTCCTCACCGAGCACCTGGCCTACCGCCGCGAGTCCCAGGAAATCCTCGGCTACGCCAAGCGGCACACCAAGTTTTTCCTGCTCGTGACCATGGTCCTCGGCGGCATCACCGGCGTGGGCATCTGGTTCATCATCTCCCTGGTGGCGCCCGCGGCCACGACGACCCTCATCCATACCTTCGTCTTCGCGTGGGGCATCGAGTGGGTCTTCTTCCTGGGCGAAATCGTGTCGATCTTCATCTATTACTACGCCTTCGGCAGGATGAGCCGGCGAAACCACCTCGCCATCGGCTGGCTCTACTTCTTCTTCGGGTGGATGTCGCTCTTCATGATCAACGGCATCATCGGCTTCATGCTCACGCCCGGCGACTGGCTGGCCACGAAGGACTTCTGGGACGGTCTGTTCAACCCGACGTTCTGGCCGGCCCTGGCCTTCAGGACATTCATCGCCGTCATATTCGCCGGGCTTTATGGCTTCGTCACCGCCACGTGGGAGAAGGATGCGCAGACCCGCGAAACCATGGTCCGGTACTGCGCCCTGTGGATTCTGCTCCCCTTCGCCCTGCTGCTCGCATCGGGGTGGTGGTACATCCAGGTTCTGCCCGCCGGGCCCAAAGCCATGGTCCTTGGCGCGAACCCGGAAATCGCGACCTACCTGAGCGGCTTCGTGTGGATCTCCGCGGTCCTGTTCGCGGGCGGCCTCTTCATGGCCATACGGATGCCGGCCGCAGTCAAACGGCCGGTGGCCGTCGCCCTGCTCGTCATCGGCCTCATGTACATGGGCTGCTTCGAGTGGATGCGGGAGGCCGGCCGCAGGCCGTACCTGGTCCACGGGCACATGTACTCCAACTCCATCCTGGCCGGCACCGAAGACGCCATCGCCGCCCAGGGCTACCTCTCGACATCGGGCTGGAACCGCAACCAGGAGATCACGCCCGAAAACAGGCTCGACGCCGGCCGGGAGATTTTCCGCGGCCTGTGCTCGTCCTGTCACTCCATCGGCGGCCCCCTGAACGACATCCGGCCCCTGACGGCCACCTTCGACCAGTTCGGCATGGAATCCATGATTTCGGGCCTGGGCAAGGTGCACGCCTACATGCCCCGCTTCGCCGGCTCTGCAGAAGAGCGCGGCGCCCTGGCCGCCTATGTGGTGCAGGTGGTGAACGGCCGGACCGAGGCCGGGAAGGAAACCTGGACCCGGCCGGAAACCGAGATTGAAATCCCGGCCTTTGACCCGGAAAACGCCGAGTACGTGCTCCTGGCCTGGAACACCCTTGGGGAGAAATGCATCTCCGACAGCGACGCGCATTTCTCCATGCTGCCCCCCGGCAGCACCATCGCGGCCCAGCTCATCCGCCGCGACCCGCTGCCGGAGATCGTGACCGACGGTGTGGAACTTACCTTCACCCCTCCGGCCGGTTTCGAGCATCCGAGCAGACACGTGGAATTCTGGAAATACGCGCCCTCACTCGTGGGCAAGGAGCTGCCGCCCGACGTCAGCGCCAAGGGCCTGGGCCTGTCCGGAACCATGAAGCGCGACGAAAAGAACCTGACCTTCGTGGCCGACGGCATTCCCGTGCTGCCCTACGCTGACGACGGAAGCGTCAACCCCTACCCGGTTTTCACCATCGAAGCCCGGGACACGGCCAGCGGCAGGCTCCTGGCCACGACCAAGGTCGTCGCGCCCGTTTCCACGGAGATCGGCTGCAAGAACTGCCACGGAGGGACATGGCGGCGAGACGGGGTCACGGGCATCTCCGCCGAGACGGCTTCCGACGTCCTGGCCCGGCATGACCGGCGTCACAGGACAGACCTGCTGGCCCAGGCCGAGGGCGGCAAGCCCGTGCTTTGCCAGAGCTGCCACCCCGACCCGCTGCTGAACGCCGCCGGCCGCCCGGAACTGCTGAACCTCCCGGCCTCCATCCACGGCTTCCACGCCAACTACCTGTCCGACCGCGAAGACGCCGAGGCGTGCAACGCCTGCCACCCGTCCGGCGCCGACAGCTACACGCGTTGCGCCCGCGGCGTGCACATCGCCCGGGCCGGCATGACCTGCGTCAACTGCCACGGCACCCTGGAAGACCACGCGTTGTCGCTGCTGCGCTTTGAAAAGGAGGCGGGCAAGGCCAAGGCCGACGTGCTCATGAAGCACATCAGGCCCAGACTGGTGGACACCGTGGACGAAATCGAACCGCGCAAGCCCTGGACCGACCAGCCCGACTGTCTGGCCTGCCATGAGGACTTCGCCCCTCCGCAGAGCGACTCCGCCTTCAACCAGCCGGTACGGGGGCCGCAGGGACTGTACAGGACCCGGACCGACGACGCGGGGCTGATGTGCGAGGCCTGCCACGGCTCGCCCCACGCCGAGTACCCGGCTGAAAATGCGTTCCATCCCGACCTGGATGCCATCCAGCCCCTCCAGTACCAGGGCGTGTCCAGGCCCATCGGCTCGGGCGGAAACTGCGCCGTGTGCCATACCGAGCAGATGTTCGACGAATTCCATCACCCCAACATCCTGGGCGGAAACTGAACCTGCCGCCCACCCGGGCCGGATCAGCCGGCCCGGGTGGGCGACGGGCTCCCCGACCCCGCCGGCCCACAGCGGCACGCCCCTCCGGATTCCAGAAATTCCTTTACCATCACATGCCCTTGCGCTAGCCTCAGTCCAAAGGTTTCATCAGAAACCCGTCGTCCCGACGATCCCCCCAACCCGAGGAGAATCGCCATGTCGTATCTCCCATGTGTCGGTTGTGGGTGGTGTTGCATGAATGACCAATGCACGGATTCCCTGCGCAGGCACGGATACCTCCCACGCTGCCCGGAACTCTTCTGGAGCGACGAGGCCGGGAGGTATCTCTGCAGGACCATGCTCGAAGGCGGCTCGGGGGACGCAATCAGACGCAACCAGCATACCGGGAAGGGCTGTTGCGCGCCGCTGAATTCCTGGCGGCAGGATGTTCGCAACCGGGACACATGAAACGACCGGACCACGCATGACCCACGCCTCGCCCGACACGCACGAATCCCCCTCTGCGGGAAAAATCCCTTCACCCCGGCTCATGAGCGGACAGCTTACGGTTCTGTCCATCCTGGTGGCCATGGTTCCCCTCCTCTGCCTGGGAACCCTGGGCTACGTTTTCCACGACACGGCCTACCGGGCCAAGACCCGCGCCATCCTGGGCGAGCAGGCCATGAACGCCGCGCAAAGCGTGAATGCGTTCCTGGAGGAAAAAATATCCAATCTCCGCCTGGAGGCCGGCGCCGCCAGCATCTCCGGACTGACCGATCCGGAACGGCTGCGCGACAGGCTCCACGCGCTGCAGGACGCCTATCAGGGCGTGTTCCTCGGCCTCGACGTCATGGACGCGGAGGGGAGGGTCATCGCCAGCACTGGCGCCGCAGACCTGCAGGAGGATCGGGCCGGGGAACCCTGGTTCCAGCAGGCCATAAGCCGCCCCCACTTCGTCAGCAGCCTCGCCATGCGCAGGACGCATCTTTTCATCGCAGTGCGCGTCACGTCGCGGCAAAGCGCATGGCTGCTGCGGGCGCACCTCGACCCGGACCAGATCGACGACAGGATCCGGCTCTTTCACCCGGGGGGCCAGGGCGGGGCCTTCTTCCTCGACCGCCAGGGCGCGCCCGGGCATGCGTCCGGAAATGACGCCAGCACCGTGGAGACGGCGTCCCTCCTGGCCCGGCAGGTCTTCCCCGAGGGCCGCCCCGTGGTCCTTGAAGCCCCGGATGTTCGCGGCGGGATCAGCATGTACGGCTGCGCTCCCGTCAAATCCTCGGGTGCCATCCTGGCCATCCACCAACCCCGGGAGGAGGTCCTGCAGCCCCTGGTCAAGGCACGCCTCGTGGGTCTGGCCATCATCCTGGCGGGCCTGGCCGGCATCGTCGCCACGGCTCTGGCCCTGGCCCGGAGGACCGAACAGCGGCTGCTCAAGGCGGAACTCAACCAGCAGCACATGCAACGGCAACTCGTGGAGGCCGGCAAACTGGCCGCCATCGGCGAACTGGCCGCAGGGGTGGCCCACGAGATCAACAACCCCCTGGCCATCATGATGGAAAACGCAGGCTGGATTCAGGATCTGCTGGCTTCCGACGACCCGCAGAGCGACGAGAACATGGAGGAGATCCAGACCTCCCTGCAGACCATCGCCACCCAGGGGCACCGTTGCCGTGAGATCACCCACAAGCTTCTGAGCTTCGCCCGAAAAGCCGACACCACGGCGCGGGTCGTGAAGGTCAACCCGCTGCTCGAAGACATCGCCGGCTTCGCCCGCCAGAAGGCCAAGTACCGGGAAGTGGAGATCCGTCTCAGCCTCGACCCTGCGGCTGAGGAGGTCGAAGGGTCGCCCACCGAACTGCAGCAGATCATCCTCAACCTGGTCAACAACGCCATCGACGCCATCGACAAACCCGGCGGCCTGGTCGAGTTGCGTTCGGTCCGCGAAAACGATTCCGTCTCCATTCTTGTCCGCGACAACGGGCAAGGCATTCCCGCCGAAACGCTGCCCCGCATTTTCGACCCGTTCTTCACCACCAAGGCCGAAGGGCAGGGCACGGGCCTTGGCCTGGCCATCTGCCGGGACATCCTGTCCAAGATGCACGGGACCATCAGCGTCGAATCGACACCCGGGCAGGGATCCACCTTTCACGTCCGACTGCCTCTGCGGGAGGGGGTATGACATGGCGATGCGAATGAGTTGCCACAATCTATTCCATCTATTTGACTCGACAATTTTCTGCGGCTAATAGCCGAACGCAACATTCAACTCTGAACGCGGAGCCCCCATGCCCGAGGCCAGCACGACACGTCAGACATCAGCCCACGGCGAACTCATCGACATCCTGATCAAGGAAGGCCTGCTCACGGAAAAGCAGGCGGCCCACGCCTCCAGATTGCGCAGCAAGCTCACCAGGCCGAAGCCCCTGCTCGAAATCGTCAAGGAGCTGGAATACGTCACCGACGAGCAGGTCACCAAGGCCATCCGCAAGAACAAGCTTTCCATGCGCATCGGCAGCCTGCTGGTGGAGCTCGGGCTCATCAGCGAGTCCGACCTGGAGGCCGCCTTCCAGATCCAGCGCGCCAGCGAGACCCCGCAGAAACTCGGCGAAGTCCTGGTCAAAAACAACTTCATCAAGGAGTTCAAGCTCCTCGAAGCGCTTTCCCTGCAACTGGGCTACCCGTTCATCGACCCTCGCTTCACGAGTCTGGACCTTTCCCTGCTGCACCAGGTCCCATCGACCTACAGGGCCAAAAGCTCCTACATTCCCATAGAGCGGACCGACGGCAGGGTTGTCGTCGCCTTCGCCAACGTCCTGGACCTGGAAGACCTGGATGAAGCCCGGACCATCTTTCCCGAAGGCATCAGCCCCGCCATCGCCACCAGCGAAGCCATCGCCGAAGCCTACCAACGCTTCGAGCGGGGGGCCCAGCTCAAGGAAGCCTCGGATGACGACTCGGCCATGGGCATCGTCGAACGCATCATCCTCGACGCCATCGACCAGAATGTCAGCGACATCCACATGGAACCCCTCCCCGACCGGCTGCGGGTCCGCTTCCGCCGGGACGGCGTGCTTGAGCCCTACAAGGAGTTCCCGCGGGAGATCATCCCGAACCTGTCGAGCCGCATCAAAATCATGTGCAAGGCCGACATCGCCGAGAAACGCCGCCACCAGGGCGGCCGCATCCTCTTCGAGTACCCCGGCGGCGAGTTGGACATGCGCGCCTCCTTCTACGTGACCATCCACGGCGAAGCCATCGTCCTGCGCCTGCTGAACCGCCAGGGCAACCTCATCGACATCAACGGCATCGGGATGTACCCGAAGATTCTCAAGCGGTTCCTCGAAGGGGCCCTGTCCAGGCCCAGCGGCGTCGTCATCGTGACCGGGCCGACGGGCTCCGGCAAGACGACCACGGTCTACAGCTGCATCCACCACCTGAACACGCCGCTTCTGTCCATCATCACGGCCGAGGAGCCTGTCGAGTACGTCATCCCCGGCATCTCCCAGTGTTCCATCGACCCCAAGATCAACCTGACCTTCGAGGAGACCCTGCGCCACATCGTGCGCCAGGACCCCGACGTCATCCTCATCGGCGAGATCCGCGACAACTATTCCGCCGAGGTCGCCGTGCAGGCGGCCCTGACAGGGCACAAGGTCCTGACCACCTTCCACACGGAAGACTCCATCGGCGGCCTCATCCGGCTCATGAACATGGACATCGAGGCCTTCCTCATCTCCTCCACCGTGGTCAGCGTGGTGGCCCAGCGCCTCCTGCGCCGCATCTGCCCGGAATGTTCCAAGCCCTACAAGCCCACCCCCGGAGAGCTGCAGATGTTCGGGTACACCCAGGCCATGGTCCAGGGCGCCAACTTCCGCAAAGGGGCCGGCTGCGCGCACTGCCGCTATACCGGATACCGCGGGCGGGTGGCCGTGTTCGAACTGCTCATCCTCGACGAAATGGTCCGCAGCGCCATCCTCGAACGGCGCACAAGCTTCGACATCCGCAAGATAGCCCTGGAAAGCGCGGGGCTCGTCACCCTGTTCGAGGAAGGCCTGGTCAAGGCCTCCGAAGGCATCACCACCCTGGAGGAAGTCATGCGCTGCCTCCCGCTCGTCCTCAAACCTCGCCCGCTGGAAGAAACCCGCCGCCTGCTCGGAGTCTAGAAATGAACCAGGACAAATCCTTCATCGATACCCTCAAGGAGCACGTAACGTCCGGCAAGGCGCAGCTCCCGGCCTTCGACCGCACGGGCCTCGCCATCCAGGAAGAGATGGCCAAGCCCGACCCGGACATGCAGGTCATCGAGACGCACATCCTGCGCGACCCGGCCCTGACCAGCCAGCTCCTGAAGCTCGCCAACTCCTCCTTCTACCGCGGGATGCTTGAGGTGACCACGGTCCGCAACGCCATCGTCCGCCTGGGCCTGGCGGAGGTCTCCAACCTGGTGACCATGCTGACCCAGAAAAAATCCTTCACCGCGAGCGACCCCTTCATCCGCGACTACATGGAGGACCTCTGGATCCACTCCGTGGCCTGCGCCCTGGGCGCCAAATGGATCGCCAAGGAATGCCGCATGCCCAGCAAGATGAACGAGACGTTTTTCGCGGGCCTGCTGCACGACATCGGCAAGGCCTTCCTGCTCCTGGCCATTTCCGATCTCAAGCGGAACGGGCAGATCGGCGAAAACGTGCCCGCCAGCTTCATCGAGGAAGCCCTGGACACCCTGCACGCGGCTCTGGGCGCGCAACTCCTCAAGACCTGGAACCTGCCGGAAATCTACTGCCAGGTGGCCAGGCACCATCATGACGAAGACATGCGAGACCGCGACGTCATCCTGCTCATGGTCAGCCTGGCCAACAAGGTCCTGGCCAAGGCCGGCATCGGGATCACGCACACCCCGGACATCGACCTGGCCACCAGCGCCGAGGCCCTCCAGCTCGACCTCTCCGAGATCAAGGTCGCCGAACTGGAACTGACCGTGGAGGACTACGTGGCCTTCATCAAGGAAGGAAACGCGTAACGCCGAAACGTCCTCGCCCCTGAAACAGCGCGGGCCGGTTCTCCCGAACCGGCCCGCTTCGTTTTATTACCAGCCTCCGCCACCGCCGCCGCCCCCGCCGCCGCCGGAGGAACCGCCGCTCATGCCCGAGGAACTGCCCGGCGCCGACGAGGCCGAGGACACGGCCGACTGCATGCCGCCGCCCAGGCCCGACGCGAACGCCCCGGGATGCATGGCGTTCCAGTGACGGCCGGCGTACCAGCCCGGCTCGTACCCGGCCCTGTTCAGGACGCCCGCGAAACGCTCGCCCCACTCGTTCTCCACATCCAGGGCCATGGCATACGGCAGGAATTTCTCGAAGAGTTCCGGCGTCTCGTCCGGGGGGTGGATGAATCCCAGCCGATCCTTCTCGGCCACCGAAAGGTAGAGGCGGAATCCCTCGATCTCGTCCAGGATCTGCCGGCCGATGCGGGTCGGGGCCTTGAGCAGTTCGTAGAAGAGGGCGTTGGTGAGGATCATGCCCAGGAAGACCACGGTCGGGGCCAGGCCGGCCATGCTGACCAGAAAGCCCAGGCCCGCGAACTCTCCGCCCAGGAACGGCAGCGCGAACACCGAAAGCACCACGGCCGAAAACTTGCCCATGACGCCGCGCGACCGCCAGGCCGCGACGACCCTGCTGACGAGCATGAAACAGCCGAAGGTCCAGCCCGTCAGCCAGGCGCAGATGAAGAGCACGGCCGGGGGAAAATCCGTGAACCAGGCCAGGGCGCCCACCGTGGCCAGGGTGATGACCACCCCCGGGGCGACCCAGCCCGTATTGGCCAGAAAATACGAGGACGAGAGTTCTTTGGAGAGCCTGGCCTTCATGGCCTGCCGGGACCGGTTGACGATCTGGTGATTCGTGTTCTTCAGTTCGATGGACGTCCCACCCTTGCGCAGCTCTTGCCACAGGGCCAGCTCCCCGGCGGATAGGTCGGCCGGGGCCCGGTCCGCCAGCTCCAGACGCATCTTCCCGTTCTCGGTGATGCGCAGGCCTCCCTTGACGGCGATATTGACGATGCCCGCCGAATAGGCCGTGTTGTCGAACTTCATGCGCCAGAGCATGCGCACCATGGCCGGGGAAAATCCCTTTGGCGGGGCGAAGCGGGGGATGATCACGCCTTTGGCCGGATCCCGGCCGACCCTGAACCAGGCCAAAAGGTAATACGACAGGAGCAGGACCGCCCCGGCGCCCACAGGCAGGAGGCCGCCGCCTTGCTCGGCGATGCTCTCGGCGATGCCCGGTGGCGGCGGCGCGGCCACGAAGCCCTTGGGCCAGGACACGGCGATGGTCAGCCCCTCGCCAGGGGAGTAGGGCCTGGACGACTCCAGGAAGACGCTGCTCCCGCCGCCCTCGAAGCGGCGGCTGTCGGTGCTGCCCTGCGGGCCCTCGTAGGCCACGGCCCCCAAGGCAGTGGCGCCGCCCGGCAGATGCACCGTGCAGCTGACCCGGTCCAGGGGCAGCCTCCAGCCGTTGCCGTTGACGTTCCAGTAGAGCTCGTCATGGTCTTCGAAGAACCCCAGCTGACGCGTCGTCGTGTACACCAGTGTGTAGGTGTAACGGCCGGGCGACAGGAAAACGTCCTTTTCTCCCGCGTAGATGGCCACACCGTTGGAGCGTTTCTCGATGTGATGGGGCTCGGGGCGCCCGTCGCGGGTCACCTCGACGAGCTTGAAGCCGACCTTGACGGTCTTCCCGTCCCTCCCCTGGTAGGTCGTCGGGAACTCGCGCACGATGCCGCGCCGGATCTGCTGCCCCGTGGCCTGGACCGTGATGGTCTCGGAGACCAGCAGGGAACCGTCGGGGTCGATGATGACCGTCGAGGCGAAATCAAGGACGCGCTCGGTCTGCGCGCCCAGCGGCGCGGCCAGGGCCAGGACCAGCAGGGCGGCGAGAAGGATTCGGACGCGCATGCCCCCTCCCTAGAAGGAAACCGTCGGCACGGCCCGCTCGGCCGCGCTCTCCAGCTCGAAGAACTCGGCCTTGGCAAAACCGAAGCGCCCGGCCACCAGGTTCGACGGAAAGGACTCCACGGCGATGTTCAGGTTGCGCGCGGCGCCGTTGTAGTAGCGGCGGGACAACTGAATCTGTTCCTCGATCTCGCCGAGAGTGGCCTGCAGCTGGGCGAAATTGGCGTTGGCCTTGAGGTCCGGGTAGCTCTCGGCCAGGGCGAAGAGCCTGCCCAGGGCCTGCCCCAAAAGCCCCTGGGCCTGGGCCGTCTCGCCCACGCCCTGGGCGCTTTGGGCCTGGTTGCGCAGGCGGATGACCTCTTCCAGGGTCCCTTTTTCGTGGGCCGCATAGCCCTTGACCGTGGACACGAGGTTGGGGATGAGATCCGTGCGCCGCTTGAGCTGCACGTCGATGCCGCTCCAGGCCTCCTCCACCATGTTCCGCATCCGCACCAGCCCGTTGTAGATCATGACGCCCCACAGCGCCACGGCAACGGCCAGGACGAGCACCACAAGCAAACCGATCATACTCCCTCCGAATAAAGACTGTCAGTTCCCGCCTTGTAGGGGAAAGGGGCGTATTTGAAAAGCGAAGCCTTGCTTTTTGGGCCGGTCCTTGCCAGACCATGAACACCACGACACCCTTCATCATGCGCGAGGTGCCCATGTCCGCCGCAAAAAACTGGATCATCGCCCTGCTCCTGCTCGTCGTCGCAGGCCAGGCCTGGCTGCTCAGGGACCGATACCTTGCAGACGGCCCCGAGAGCCTGACCGTGAGCGCCGTGAGCCTCGACAGTGCCATGCGCACCACCATCGACGTCGAATTCGACCGTCCAGTACCCGAAGAAACGCGGAAGCTTCCCTCCCCGGCCGCAGTCATGCCCGCGGTCGAGGGCCAGTGGATCTGGGCCAACCCGTACACGCTCAAGTTCCTGGCCGCGTCCCCTCTGCCCCTGGACATGCAGTACACCCTGACCCTGAGCGCCGACGTATTTCCGGCTGCGGTCCTGCAAGGGCCGCGCGAACAGGTCGTGCGCACCGGCAGCTTCGACGTGCAGGAGATGACCGTAAGCGAGCTGGCCTCCGAGGCCGGGGCGGACATGGTCGAACTGGAGGGGCGCCTGGCCTTCAACGCGCCCGTGGACCCGCAGCAGCTCCTCACCGCCTTAAGCCTGACCGAAGGCAACGGCACGCAGGTGGAGCTCTCCCTGCAGACCCGCTGGAGGTCCACGAGTTTCGGCTTCCGCAGCGCCCCCGTGCGCAAGGACATGCAGGGCCGCAGCCTGACCCTGCGCCTGGACCCGTCCCTGAACGTGGCCGGCAAGAGCCTGACCCTGGGGCGGGAGTTCCGCAGGGAGGTCGCGTTGCGCCTGGACCCGGAACTGCGCGTGGAAAACGTCAGCCCCCAGGCGGACAAGGGGCAGTCGCGCATCCAGATCCAATTCTCGGCTCCAGTGGCCGCACCGGCAGTGCGGGAGCACCTGCGCGTGACGCCGGAGGGGGACATCTCGGTCTCGGCCCACGGCAAAACCGCCACCGTAAGCGGCAAGCTCGTTCCGGGCGGCACGTACACGGTGCGCGTCGCCAAGGGCCTCAAGGCCGAGGACGGGGCGGAACTCGGTGCGGCCTTCGAGGAGTCCCTGCGCATGCCCGACCTGCCCCCGAGCGTGGACTTCACGGCGCGCGGCATGTTCCTGCCCCGGCAGGGCCAGGGCCTGCTCGGCGTGGAGCACGTCAATGCCGACAGCGTGGACCTGACCGTGAGCCGCGTCTTCCCCAACAACCTGAGCGCCCTCTTCCAGGACTACGGCTATTCCATCTTCGACGACGGCGGCGCCAGGGACATGGTCCCCTACCACCTGGGCAGCGAAATTCTTCGCGAGACCATCACCCTCTCCTCCCCGCCCAACACCGTGCAGGAGAAAACCCTGTCCATGTCCGA
>CALMTS010000461.1 GCA_937872685.1 uncultured Desulfomicrobium sp. | reverse complement strand
CAGCCGCGGGAGTAACTCAGTGGTAGAGTGCAACCTTGCCAAGGTTGAAGTCGCGGGTTCAAATCCCGTTTCCCGCTCCAGAACACAAAGGCCGGTTTTTCCGGCCTTTTTTGCGTCCTGGGGCAGGTTTTCGGCAAAAAAAAAGCTCCCGGTAGGGAGCTTTGAGAGGGCTTGGGGATCAGCGCTAGATGCGGCCCATGGAGTAGCGCAGGCGCAGTTCGTTCAGGATCGCGTTTTCGTAGTGGGTCGAGGGCGGATTCTCGTTTTCAGCCGGCTCAAGGTACTTGTCGAGCATTTGGCTTTCTTCCCAGAAATCGAGCAGTTCATCGTTTCCGAGGATCTTGAGCTGGTCTTCCAGGGTGAAGGGATCCTCATTGGGAAGGAATCGTGCCATCGAGTATGCTCCTTGGGCTTGGTTGACGGATACCGCAAGCCCTGTCCCTTACCCGTACGCACCAGCACTGTCCATCCTTTTTCCGGGCGGGCCGGTACGCATATGGCTGTACGAACGGCCTGACACGGGATGCCCTTGGTGCGGCATTCCTGCGGAAGCCGCATGGCGGGATACGGGGGGCGCGTCGCGTCGTTCCGGCGCGCGCTTGACCTGGACCGCCTTTTGGGCAACGTAGGGATGCCCCGGTCAGGTCCGCTTCCGGACCTGCCGTCGAAACTGATGCCGAAGCCGCCTCCTTCCGGGGGCGGCCTTTCCCCGTTTCAAAATAACTGTGGCCGGTCCAACGTGTTCATTCCCCCTGCATTGCAGAAGCTCATCACAGGCGCGGAGCGCCAGCAAAGGATATTCAAGAGCGGCCCGGCGTCGCAGATGCATCTGGCCCATGCCCTCATGGACAAGGGGCACAACGTCGTGCTGGTGCTGCCGCCCAGCGCGGACCTGCCCCTCTACGCCTCCCTGGCGCGCATCTTTTCGCCGGGAGACCGGGAGAAGCCGTTCTGGGAGCGCAGGTGGCTGCGCTTTCCGCATTATGCCGTGGAGGACCCGCGCCGCTCGCCCTGGCCCGACCGCTGGCGGACCCTCTTCGCCCTCTCCCACAAGGTCAGGGGGCGGGGCATTCTGCTGCCCCTGGAAAATCTGATCCAGAAATGGCCTAATCCCGAGTTGCTCCAGCGTGAGCACATTTCCGTAGCCGAAGGCGACGAAATTTCACAGGACGACCTCCTCGAAACCCTTGTCAACTGGGGTTATGTGAGGGTGTCCATGGTCACGGCCGCAGGAGAGGCCTCGCTCCGCGGCGACATCATGGACATCTTCTGCCCCGGGTACGACCATCCGCTGCGCCTGGAGTTCTTCGGGGACTCCCTGGAGCGGATCCGGCTTTTCGAACCCATGTCCCAGCGCTCCAGGGCCGAGCTCAAGTCGGCCGTGGTGCTGCCCGTGGCCGGCTGCATCGGGGCCGAGACCTACCGCGAGGCGGCCCGCAACATGTTCGACGGGTGGATGCGCCTGGGCGAGATCTCCAAGGGCGCCAGGGCCGACCTGGAAAAGGAGCTTCTGCAGCCGCACCCGCACCTGCCCCCGAGCATGTACTACCCGGACACCGTGGGCCTGGACGCCTGGCTGCCGGAGGGCAGCGTCTTCATCATGGCCGAGGCCCAGGACCTGCGCACCAAGCTGGAGGAGACGAGCTGGGCCTGGCAGAACCACTTCCGCGACGAGGAACGGCAGTGGCCCCGGCACGGCCTGATCCAGACGCCTGGGGACGTGCGCAGGATCTGGGAGCAGGGCAGGCAGATCCTCTGCGAGAGCCTGGTCATGGGCGTCAGGGAGGAGGGCATGGACCTGCCCGAGGAGCAGGTCGGCGGCTTCGAGGACCTCTTCTGGACGCCCGAGAGCCGCAACCGCCCCTGGCGGGCCCTGATGCAGGAACTCACGGCCTGGCGCCGGACCTGGAGCCAGACCCTGCTGTGCTTCCACTCCGAGCAGTCCAGGCGCAAGTTCATGCAGCTCGCGGCCCAGGACGACCATGTCTTCAAGACGGCATACGCCCCCGGGGAGTCCGGCATCTTCGCCCTGGTGGGCTCCCTGAGCCATGGCATGCGCCTGCCCTGGACGCGCATGCAGATCCTGCCCGAGTCCGTGCTTCAGCCCGGCGCCCCCAAGGCCCAGCGCGCCGCGGGCAAGGCCTTCAAGGGCCTCGACGCCTTCGACGAGCTCGAGCCGGCGGATCTGCTGGTGCACCGCGACTACGGCCTGTGCCGCTTCGGCGGCCTGCAGCGCATCAAGTTCGGGGACGTGGCCAACGACTATCTCCTGCTGCAGTACGACGGGGAGGACCGGCTCTACCTGCCCGTGGACCGGCTGGGGCAGGTCCAGCGCTACAAGGGCCCCGATGGCGCGGCGCCGGCCCTGGACCGCCTGGGCGGCACGGCCTGGGCCAAGGCCCGGGAGCGCACGCGCCAGTCCATCGCGAAGATCGCCCGTGATCTCGTGGAGATGTACGCTTTCCGCAAGATCGCCAAGGGCTACCGCTACAATCCCGTATCGGAGCTGTACTGGGAATTCGAGGCCAGCTTCGGATTCGAGGAGACGCGGGACCAGGAGAAGGCCATCGCCGAGGTCCTGGCCGACATGGAAAAGCCCGAGCCCATGGACCGCCTGGTCTGCGGCGACGTGGGCTTCGGCAAGACCGAGGTGGCCCTGCGCGCGGCCTTCCGCGCCGTCCTGGACGGCAAGCAGGTGGCCCTGCTGTGCCCGACCACGGTTCTGGCCGAGCAGCACTACCAGACCTTCCGCCAGCGCATGGAGCCCTTTTCCATCAACGTGGGGCTGCTGAGCCGCTTCGTGCCGGCCGCAGGGCAGAAGAGGGTCCTCGAAGCCACCCGGCGCGGACAGGTGGACGTGCTGATCGGCACCCACCGCATGCTCTCCAAGGACGTGGAGTTTTCCAACCTGGCGCTGCTGGTCCTCGACGAGGAGCAGCGTTTCGGCGTCAAGCACAAGGAGCGCCTGAAGAAGATGCGCTCGACCATCGACGTGCTGACCCTCACGGCCACGCCCATCCCGCGCACCCTGCAGCTTTCCCTGTCGGGTATTCGCGGCCTGAGCGTCATCGAGACGCCGCCGCGCGACCGCAAGCCCGTCGAGACGTCCCTCATGGAGCGCGACCCGGCGCAGCTGAAACCGATCCTGGAACGCGAGCTGGCCCGCGGCGGCCAGGTCTTCTGGGTCTACAACCGGGTGCAGGGCCTGGAGCGGGTGGCGGAGTTCGTCTCCTCCCTCGTGCCCGGAGCCCGGGTGGGCATGGGCCACGGCCAGATGAAGGCCCACGATCTCGAGGAGACCATGCACAAGTTCTGGCACGGCGAGCTCGACGTGCTGGTCTGCACGGCCATCGTCGAATCGGGCCTGGACTTTCCCCGCGCCAACACCCTCATCGTGGACCAGGCCCAGCTCTTCGGCCTGGGGCAGCTCTACCAGCTGCGCGGCAGGGTGGGGCGGTCCAGCGAGCAGGCCTACGCCTATTTCATCATCCCGGACCTGGAGCGCCTGCAGGAGACCTCGCGCAAGCGCCTGAAGATCATCCTCGACATGGACTACCTGGGCGCGGGCTTCAAGGTCGCCATGGAAGACCTGCGCCTGCGCGGGGCCGGCAACATCCTGGGCGAGGCCCAGTCCGGGACCATCGGCAAGGTCGGCCTGGACCTGTTTCTGGAGATGCTCGAGGAAGAAGTCACCCGGCTGCGGGGCGGCAAGGTCGAGACCGAGATCGAGCCCGAGCTCAACCTCGGCTTCCAGGCCCTCATCCCCGAGGAGTACGTGGCCGACGGCAAGGAGCGCCTGCATTACTACAAGGCCCTGTCGTCCTGCCACGACGAGGCCGCCATCGCCGAGATCGTGGACGACATGCGCGACCGCTTCGGTTCCCTGCCCGAGGCCCTGAAGACCTTCGTGGCGGTGCTCATGATCAAGATCGACGCCCGCAGGCTGGGGGCCGTGCGCGTGGACCTCTTCGAGGAACGCGCGCTCATCCACTGGGACGAGACGCGTCACAACCTCGACCCGTCGCGTCTCATGGCCTGGATCGGCGAGAACTCGGGCGTCGCCAGGATTCTGCCGCCGGCCAAGCTGGAACTGCGCATGCAGGGCCATCCCTCGGCCACGGCGGCCATGCAGGCCCTCAAGGACATGCTGCTGGGGCTGCGGGAGCGCGTACGGGTGGATGCGGCCGGGGACGGACAAGATTGAACTGGACTCGGCCTGCTCTCGGAGTTAGTACCGTGGACGCGTTGGACATTCGCGTTCCCTGGCAACGTGTCCTTTTCGGCGCGGAATTTTTTTGTCATACGCGCATTTGAAAGCAATACTTTAAGGAATGAGTTTTCCGTCATGAAAAAAAACGGTTTTCGCTTTCTCCTGGCCGGCCTTCTCCTGCTCCTCCTGCTCGGTCCGGCGCACGCCGCCCAGGTGGTGGACCGCATCGTCGCCGTGGTCAACGGCGAGATCATCACCTTCGTGGACCTGCAGCAGCAGATCCGGCTGATCACCGGGCAGGAGGCTAACTC
Organism: uncultured Desulfomicrobium sp.; assembly: GCA_937872685.1. GTDB lineage: Bacteria > Desulfobacterota > Desulfovibrionia > Desulfovibrionales > Desulfomicrobiaceae > Desulfomicrobium. The sequence continues at coordinate 8,409 of CALMTS010000461.1, read as the reverse complement.
CGCCGATGCCGCCAAGATAGCCCCCCAGGTGCTGGACGAGATGATCAACGACATCGTCGTGCGCCAGGAGGCCGCCCGGCTTCAGGTCGAGGTCTCGGATTCCGAGGTTGAGAACGAGATCCGCCAGTTCAAGGCCCGCCATCGCATGACCGATGAGGACTTTCAGCGCTCCCTGCGCCTGCAGGGCCTGACCGAGGAGCAGTTCAAGGAGCGCAGCCGTCAGGACATCATCAAGCACAAGATCATCAATTACATGGTCCGGCGCAAGGTGGTGGTGACCCAGGAAGAGATCGACGCCTACAAGGAGCGCAACCGCTCGGAGCTGACCACGGAACGGACTTTCGACCTGCAGCTGCTGGCCGTGATGGACCCGGAACAGGCCGAGAAGCTGTGGAGCGCCATCAAGGACGGCGAGCTGACTTTCAACGACGCGGTCGCCCGGTTCACCATCGGGCCCAAGACCGATGACGGCGTCATGACAGGCGTGAACTGGCGTGAACTGGACGAGCCCTGGCGGGAGGCCCTGCGCGGCCTGGGCGTGGGCGAGACGAGCCGGCCCTTCCTGGTTCAGGACAGATGGGTCATCGTCAAGCTCCTCGACCGCAAGGATGAAGCCCGGCAGGAACAGACCGCCGTGGACGAAGAGGTCCGCGAGGCCATCCTGCGTCCCAAGCTTGAGGAACGCTTCAAGGATTACATGAACGGGTTGCGCGCCAAGGCCGTGATCGAGAAACGGCTCTAGCCCTGGTTCGTCAAGCCATGATGGAGTATTGCGGCATATGGATCTGATCGAAATCGGCATTGCACTGCGAGAGGGCCGGGAACGGAAGGGGCTGAGCATCGAGGCGGTCGAGGAGAAGACCAAGATCGCCCCTTCGGTCATCGTCGCCCTCGAGGACGGCAACCGCGAGAGATTTCCGCACCCGGTCTACGCCAGGGGCTTCGTCCGCAGCTACGCCATGCTCCTGGGGCTGGACACGGTGGAATTGTGCAAGCATTTCAGCCGCGAATACCCCGTGCCCACCGAGGCCGACCATCCCGAGCACCACGCGCCGCAGATCAAGGTCCGGACCCACGACTCGAGCCACGTGGTCACCGCCGTGCGACTGGCCGCCATCTTCGGCATTCTGGCTCTGGGGGCTCTCGGCTGGTACGTTTTCGACGTCTACCGTTCGCGCCAGGTCCAGGCCCCCGCGCCTGTGGTGGAAGAACCCGCGCCCCAGGCCCAGACCCAGACCCTGCCGCCGGAGAGCACGCCGGCGCCCCTGACCCAGATGCAGGAAGTTGCCGCCGAGCCCCCCCTCGGGTCGACTCCGGCGCAGAACGCCACTCCCGCGCCGGAAGCCGGTTCCGGAGCCCTTGTCCCGGCCTCGCCCGTGGCGCCCTCCGAACCTGCCGCGGAGCAGGCTTCCGCCGCCCCCCCGGTTGCCGCCGTCGAACCGGCTCCGGCTGAACCCGTCCGGGCGCCCCAGGAGTCGGCCGCCGCAGTGGCGGAACGGACGCTGCGCATCAGCGCCAACTCCGCGAGCTGGCTCCAGGCCCGGCCGGACGACAAGGTCATGGATTATTTTCTGCGCAAGGGCGAGTCCGCGACCATAACCTTCCGCGAGTCCCTGAGCGTCAAGTTCGGGAATGCCGGAGGGGTGAAGCTGGAACTCGACGGCAAGCCGTACCCCTTCGAGGCCAAACTCGGGGAGGTCAAGACCCTGGTCGTGGACTAGGCGCCGGGGGCAGCGACATGGAATTTACCGAACAGGTCCTGGTGCTGCGGGTGGGCACGTTTCGTGAAGCGGACTGCTGGGTCCGTTTTTTTTCACCCACCCACGGCCTGCTGACGGGTTTTGCCTTCGGCGGCCACCGCAGCCGCCGGCGCTTCTGCGGATGCCTGGACCACCTGAGCGTGGTCCATTTCCGGGTCAGCCGGGGCCGTCAGGAGTATTACTGCCTGGAGGAGGGGACGCTCATCAACGGCTTCCCGACCCTCAAGCGCGATCTGAAGAAACTGGGCATGATCAGCAACTGCGTGCGCTTTTTCGAGTCCCTGTCCTTCACTCCGGACGGGTACGAGCCTGCGTACGCTCTTCTGCTGGAAACCCTTGAGGCCCTGGACCGGGATGAGCCCGGATCGTGGTTCATTCCGCTCCTGTTTCGGGCCAAGATGGCCTTTGCCCAGGGCTATCAGCCGGACCTGCGGCGCTGCCGCCAGTGCGGAGGCCCTCTCGACGCCCACCATCGCTCGGTCTTCGCCGTGCAGGAAGGCGGGCTGTATTGCCTGCGCTGCCCCTCGGGGAGCGGCGCCAAGATTTCCACCTCCCGCGAGACCCTCGGCCTGCTCGACCATCTGGCCCGCACGGGCCCCAAGGAATGGTCCGGGCTGATGCCGGCCGCCAGGGTGCGGGAGGAGTGCGTTCACCTGGTGGACGCCTTTGTCCAATGTCATCTGGGACTGACCTGCGAAGGCAACCGTTTCGTGCGGTGCTGAGCGGGCGGATATATCGTTTAAGGAGCTTTGCATGAATTTTCAGGACGTCATCACCAATCTGCAGCGTTTCTGGGCCGAACAGGGCTGCGTGCTGCAGTTCCCATACGACATGGAGGTCGGGGCCGGGACCTTCAACCCGTCCACGTTCCTGCGGGTCCTCGGGCCCGAGCCCTGGAAGGTGGCCTACCCCGAGTCGACCCGACGCCCCACGGACGGTCGCTACGGCGAGAACCCCAACCGCCTGCAGCACTATTTCCAGTTCCAGGTCATCCTCAAGCCTTCCCCGGCCAATGTGCTGGAACTGTACCTGGACAGCCTCGGCGTGCTCGGCATCGACAAGCACGTGCACGACATCCGCTTCGTCGAGGACGACTGGGAGAGCCCGACGCTGGGCGCCTGGGGCCTGGGCTGGGAAGTCTGGCTCAACGGCATGGAGGTGACGCAGTTCACCTATTTCCAGCAGGTCGGCGGCATCAACCTGGAGCCCATCAGCTGCGAGATCACCTACGGTGTGGAGCGGCTGTGCATGTATTTGCAGGAGAAGGAGTCGGTCTACGATCTGGCCTGGAACGACCACGTGACCTACGGGCAGGTCTACCACCAGGCCGAGGTGGAACATTCCAAGTACAATTTCGACCACTCCGACCAGGACATGCTCCTGGCGTTCTTCAATGCCTGCGAAGCCGAGAGCGCCAAGTTGTGCGAGGCGGGCCTGCCCTGGCCGGCTTACGATTTCTGCCTGAAGTGCTCCCATACCTTCAACCTGCTGGACGCACGCGGGGCCATCTCCATCACCGAGCGGGCCAAGTACATCGCCCGCGTCCGGACCCTGGCCTCGGCCGTGGCCAGGCTGTACGTGGAGCAGCGCGAGGCAATGGGACATCCGCTTCTGGCATCCTGACCTTCCCCCTCACGGGTTTTGCATAGGGAGTATTTTTCATGAGTCATTTTGTTCTTGAGATAGGCGTGGAGGAGATGCCGGCGCGCTTCCTGCCTCTGCTGGACCGCGAGCTGCGCGAACGTTTCGAGGCCTTGCTCGGTGAGGCCGGGCTCGAGTTCGGGCGGGTCGCCACTTCTTCAACCCCCCGTCGCCTGGTGGTGGACATCACGGGCCTGGCCGGCGTGCAGAGGACCGAGGAGATCGTCGTATCCGGACCGCCCGTGCGCATCGCCCTCGACGCCGACGGCAAGCCGACCAAGGCGGGCCTGGGCTTCGCCAAGTCCCAGGGCGTGGAGTTCGATCAGGTCTATGTCGAGAAGACGGACAAGGGCGAATACCTGGCCCTGAGGAAGACCGTGGGCGGACGGCCCGCGGCGGACATCCTGGCCGAGGCTTGCGCCGCCGTGCTGCCGGGCCTGACGTTCCCCAAGAAGATGCAGTGGATCGGCAAGGACTGCACCTTCGGCCGGCCCGTACGCTGGATTCTGGCCATGCTGGACGACAAGGCCGTTCCTTTCTGCTTCGCCGGCCTGACGGCCGGCTGTGAGACCCGCGGACACCGCGTCATGGGCCCCGGGCCTTTCGCCGTGCCCCACGCCGACGAATATACCCGCGTCCTGCGCGAGCAGGGCAAGGTCATCCTCGACGCCGGGGACCGCAAGGCGGCCATCCGCGCCGACGGCGACCGCCTGGCCGCCGAGGTGGGCGGCACGGTGGAGTGGTCCGAGTCCCTGCTGGACCAGGTGGCCAACCTGGTGGAAGCCCCCCGCGCCATGCTCGGCGGTTTTCACGAGAAGTTTCTGGAGCTTCCGGCCGAGGTGCTGCTGACCAGCATGGAGACCCACCAGAAGAGCTTCGGCCTGCGCGGGGCGGACGGGAAGCTCCTGCCGTATTTTCTGACGGCGGCCAACATCGAGTCCCGTGAGCCCGCCCTGGTCCGCAAGGGCTGGGAGAGGGTGCTGCGGGCCCGCCTGGAGGACGCCCGTTTCTTCTGGGAGGCCGACTGCGAAGCCACCTTCGACCAATGGCTGGACAAGCTCGACAAGGTCATCTTCATAGGCCCCCTGGGCACCATGGGCGACAAGACCCGCCGGCTCGAAAAGCTTGCGGCGTCCATCGCCTCCCGCGTGGCCCCGACCCTGAGCGCGGACATGGCCCGTGCCGGTCGCCTGTCCAAGGCCGACCTCGTGTCCGAGATGGTTTACGAGTTCGACGACCTGCAGGGCAAGATGGGCGGCATCTACGCCAGGCTCAAGGGAGAGGGCGAGACCGTGGCCCAGGCCCTGTACGACCAGTATCTTCCCGCGGGCCAGGATTCCCCGCTGCCGGCGAGCACCGCCGGGGCCGTCCTGTCCCTGGCCGACAAGCTCGACAACCTGGCCGGCTGCTTCGGCCTGGGCATGATGCCCACAGGCGCAGCCGACCCCTACGCCCTGCGCCGCAACGCCCTGGGCGTGTGTCGCATCATCCTCGAACTGGGCCTGACACTGGACATCTCGGCGCTGCTGCGCGAGGCCCAGGCCGGATACACGGGCGTAGCCTGGAAGCTGCAGCCGGAAGAGGCCCTGGACAAGCTCATGGACTTCTTCGGGCAGCGCCTGCGCGCCTTCTGGAACGCCCAGGGCATCCCGACCCTGGTCCTGGAGGCGGCCATGGCCCCCGGCTTCGCGGACATCTTCGAGACCTGGCGGCGGGTCACGGCCCTGGCCGACTTCAGTCGCCAGAGCGACTTCGAGGCTTCGGTCCTGACCTTCAAGCGCGCGGCCAACATCATCCGCAAGCAGGCCGGGCAGGAACTCTCCGGCGAAGTGCGCGAGGATCTTCTGGAGAACGACGCCGAGAAGGCGTTCTGGGCCGCCCTGCGGCAGGTCGAACCCGAATGGGCGCGGCTGGCCGAGGCCGGTGACTACCCAGGGATGCTCGCCCTGCTCGGGGCCTTGCGGCCCGCTGTGGACGCATTCTTCGACGGCGTCATGGTCATGTGCGACGATGCGGCCCTGCGCACCAATCGTCTGAACCTCCTGCAGCGCCTGGTCGCGACGTTGGGGAGAGTGGCGGATTTCGGAAAATTCCAGGTCTAGTTCGGTTTCCGGACTTGACAGGGCCCGAAAGCATCGGCTACTGACGCCGGATTGCAGAGACATCTTATTACTGACTGAAACACGCGTATATTTTCGAGAAGGAGTTATATCTTGGCCAATCACAAGTCTGCCCTGAAGAGACACCGCCAGAGCCTCAAGGCCCGCGAGCGCAACAGAATGATGAAAACCCGGGTGAAGAACGCCATGAAGGCCGTGCACACCGCCATCGCGTCTCAGGACGCCGAAGCCGTAACCGCCGCCCTCAAGAACGCCACCTGCATTCTGGACAAGGCTGCGAGCAAGAAAGTCGTGCACTGGCGCACTGCCGCCAGGAAGATTTCGCGTCTTTCTCTGGCTGCGAACAAGATCTAGTTCGTACGCACCCGATTCAGTCACGAAGGCCCGTCATGATGCTGCATGACGGGCTTTTGCTTTTTTGGGCATGGCGCGGACTCGAAGCGCATGCCCTTTGCTTTCTATAGGTCCTATAGGTCGTATAGGACTTATGTTTTCCCTCCACAGCCTCAATTGACATCGACGCATCCCCGGGTTATCGATTATCGTTCAAGAAGAGTCCTCTTCGGCGGGTCAATCACCAGAAATTTCGGAGGTCACCATGAAAGCGGCGAAATGTGTCGTTGTCCTTGTCCTGTATCTGCTGTCTTGCGTCCCGGCCTTTGCGGCCGACGCGGTCAAGATCGGCGCCATCTTCTCCGTGACGGGTCCGGCCTCATTCCTGGGCGAGCCCGAGAAAAACACCCTAGTCATGCTGGCGGACCAGCTCAACGCGGCCGGCGGCGTGAATGGGCAGCAGGTGGAGGTCATCGTTTACGACGACGAGTCCGATGTGAACAAGTGCGTCATGGCCGCCAAGAAACTCCTCGACCAGGACGAGGTCAGCGTGGTCATCGGGCCGAGCATCTCCGGCAACACCCTGGCCATCTCCAAATTCTTCTCCTCGGCCGAGGTGCCGCTGGTGTCGTGCGCCGCCGCCGAGAAGATCGTCCGCCCCGTTGACCCGTGGGTCTTCAACACCCCGCAGCTGGACCGCCATGCCGTGACCAGCATCCTCCAGGACGCCAAGGCCAAGGGCTTTTCCAAGCTGGCCATCCTGACGGTATCCGACGGGTACGGCCAGGCCGGCCGCGCGGTTCTGAAGGAACTCGTCCCGGCGCAGGGCTTCGAGCTCGCGGCCGACGAGGTCTATGGCCCCAAGGACACCGACATGACCGCGCAGCTGACCAAGATCAAGGGCGCCGCGCCCGACGCGATCATCTGCTGGGGCACAAACCCCGGTCCGGCCGTTGTGGCCCGCAACCGGGTCCAGCTGGGCCTGGCCACGCCCCTCTACATGAGCCACGGCGTGGCCTCCAACAAGTTCATCGAGCTGGCCGGCGATGCGGCCGAGGGCATCATCCTGCCCGCCGGCCGCCTGGTGGCCGTGGACCAGGTCCCGGCGGACCATCCCCAGAAGCCGGTGCTCGAAGCCTATGTGGCGAACTACTCCAAGACGTACAATGCTCCGATATCGTCCTTCGGCGGCTATGCCCACGACGCCTTCGCCCTGGTCGTGGAAGCCATCTCCAAGGGCGGGTCGGCCAAGTCCGCCGACATCCGCGACAACCTGGAGAAGATCAAGGGTTTCGCCGGAACCTCGGGCGTGTACAGCTATTCTCCCGAAAATCACAACGGGCTTGACGAAAGCGCCTTCATCATGGTCACCATCGAGAACGGCGCCTGGAAGGTCACCAAGTAGCTTCGCAAACGTCTGAACGGGCCGGCGGACGGAAGTGTCCGCCGGCTTTTTTCATCCGGAAAACATGGATCCATCGAGCCTCCTCCAGTACCTCATCACCGGCTTGACCCTGGGCAGCACCTACGGTCTGACGGCCCTGGGGTTCACCATCATCTTCAACACCACGGGCGTCATCAATTTCGCCCAGGGCGAGTTCGTCATGCTCGGCGGCATGATGAGCGTCTATTTCACGCGTGTGCTGGGGTTGGGCGAGCCCGTGGCCGTGGTCCTGGCGGTTCTCGGTGCAACCGTCGCCGGGGCGCTGGTGGAGCGCCTGGCCATCAGGCCCGTGCGTGACTGCCCGACCATCAACCTGATCATCATCACCATCGGCGTGTCCATCCTCATCCGCGGCCTGGCCATGCTGGCCTGGGGCAAGGACACCCACGTGCTGGAGCCATTCTCCGGCAACCAGCCCATCATGTTTCTGGGCGCAGCCATCATGCCCCAGGCCGTGTGGGTCCTGGCCATCAGCCTGCTGCTCCTGGCGGGGCTCAAGGCCTTCTTTTCCGGGACCATCCACGGCAAGGCCATGCTGGCCTGCTCCTACGATCCCAAGGCCGCGTCGCTGGTCGGCATAGGGGTGCAGCGCATGGTCCTTTTGTCCTTCATGATCTCGGCCCTGGTCGGGGCCGTCGGTGGCGTGATCCTGGCGCCCATCACCATGACGTCCTACGACGTGGGCATCATGCTCGGCCTCAAGGGGTTCGCGGCCTGCATCCTCGGCGGCCTGGGCAACCCCTTCGGCGCGGCGGCGGGCGGAATCATCCTCGGCGTGCTCGAATCCCTGGGCGCGGGGTTTGTCTCCTCGGCCTACAAGGACGCACTGGCCTTCGTCATCCTGCTGGCCCTTCTCTTCGTCAAACCTTCGGGCCTCTTCGGCCTCAAAGACTCAAAGCGGGTGTGACGTGAGCTACCGCAAGGACATGATCTGGCTGGCCGGCTTCTTCGGGCTCCTCATGGCCGCCCCTGTGGCGCTGCCCAACAATTACTACCTGACCATCCTCATCCTGGGCTGCCTGCACTCCCTGAACGCCGTGGGCCTGTGCCTGCTGGTGGGCCATGCCGGGCAGATCTCCCTGGGCCATGCAGGCTTTTACGGCCTGGCCGC
>CALMTS010000460.1 GCA_937872685.1 uncultured Desulfomicrobium sp. | reverse complement strand
GTGTGGACAGGAGCACCGCGGCCACGACCATGCGCCCGCCCGGCGCGAGCAGCGCTCCGCAGGCCAAAAGAACCGGCGCGGAGGCGCCGCCCCCGAGAAAGATGTGCGTAGGCGGGAAAAAGTTGGAAGAATGGGAAGAATGGGACGTATGGGACGCATGTGAGGCCGGGGCAGGGCGGTCCGTTTGCGCTTGGACGTTCTTTCCATAGGTCCCATGGGTCCCATACGTCCCATAAGACCCATAAGCCCTCTTCTCCCCCTGCCGCCCGAGAAACACTTCCGCCGCTTCCTCCACCACCTCCACCAGCCAGGCTCCCGTGCGCGCAGCGTTTTTGCGGATGTCCGCCGCCCGTGCGGTTCGGCGTTCCACGGCGACGACGCGTCCGCGGGTCAGCAGGCGGGCGGCTTCCAGACTGACGGCTCCGCTGCCCGCGCCCAGGTCCCACAGGGTCGAGTCCGGGGCCAGGCGCAGCAGGGACAGGGCCAGGGCGCGCACGGGCTGCTTGGTCATGAGGCCGTCCTCGCGCGCCAGGGTGGTTTCGTCGAGGCCCAGGGCCAAAGGTATGGGCGGTGTTTCGGTCCGCTCCAGCACGGCGATGTTGACCGGGTGCCAGGAGCGTTCGGCGGCCTCGGCCAGACTCACGGTGACGAGCCGCTCTCGGTCCGAGCACAGGGCTTCGGCCACGTGCATGCGCCAGCCCGCGACGCCCCGTTCCAGGAGCCGGCGGGCCACGGCGTCGGGGCTCATGCGCGCGTCCGTATAGACTGCGGCCAGGTTGCCGTGGGTCAGGGCCGCGAAGAGCGGGCCGAGGTCATCGCGGCCGTGCAGGGTGAGGGCGGCGCAGTCGTGCCAGGGCAGGCCGAAGCGGGCGCAGGCGGTCTGCAGGGCCGAGACGTTGGGATGAAACGTCAGTTCGCCGGGTGCGAAAAAGCGCAGCAGGCTCGTCCCGATGCCGTAGAGAAGCGGGTCGCCGTCGGCCAGGACGCAGACATCGCCCTGGACGTTTTGGGCACGGGCGCGCAGGTCGGCCGCGAACTGCTCCATGGAGGTCAGGGTCAGCCTGCGCTCCCCCTCGATGCCCATCTCGTCGAGGACCCTCCGTCCGCCGGCCACGAGGGCGGCACTGCGGATGCGCTCCAGCATTCCGGGCGGGCGGTGTTCCGGCCCGAGGCCAAGCCCGAGGACATGGATCATGCGGCCTCCGAGGTGTCGAACAGGACGTTGCCGTTGAAATCGAAGAGCAGGTAGCCCACCCGCATGTCCCGGCCGCTGAAGCCGCGGGCGAAGCCGGAGGCCCTGTCCGTCAGCAGGGCGAAGAGGGCCGGGGCCTGGGGCAGGGGAGCGATCATCTCCAGCACCTGCATGGCCGTGTTGGCCGTGGCGACATCGGCGCAGACCGCGGGGGCGATCCCGCAGTCCCCGCACCACCCGGCCAGCACGCTCAGGTCCAGCCCGGAGCTGCGGGCGTGGGTGTAGCGGTGGCCCTGGGCCTGCTTGACGAGCTTGCCGAAGAACACGCCCCACAGCACGGACGCGAACCCGCGCCGGCCGGCCTCGCGCATGGAGTAGAAGAAGAAGTCCGCCGCCTGAACGCAGGCCGTTTCCGGCGTTTCCGGCCGGGCCTGGCGCAGGAAGCGCTCGCTGCGTCCGCCCGTTGTCAGGCAGGGGCGGCGGATTCCGCCGGCCAGCATGACGTCCAGGCACTGGCGGATGGTCGCCTGCCAGGCCGCATGGCTGAAAGGCTTGACCGTGCCCCGCGTGCCCAGGATGGAGATGCCCCCGACGATGCCCAGGCGCGGGTTGAAGGTCTTGCGCGCGATCTCCTCGCCCCGGTCCACGCGGATCTCCACGTCGAGGCCCGTCGCCGCGCCGTGCAGGGCCTCGCCCACGGCCAGGCGGATCTGCTCGCGGGGCGCGGGGTTGATGGCCGCCTCGCCCACGGCCACGGGCAGCCCCGGCCGCGTCACCACGCCCACGCCCGGACCGCCGCGCAGGGCGACACCTTCGGCGGCGGGCCGGACCAGCGCCCGGATCACCGCCCCATGCGTCACATCGGGGTCGTCGCCGCCGTCCTTGACCACCGCGGCGAGCACCCCGCCATCCTCGGCGCGGCTCTCCGCGATGGCGATGGCCATGCGCGGACCCATGGGCAGGGGCACGTCCACCACGGCCTGCGCCTGTCCCGTCAGCAGGTGCAGGGCCGCGGCCTTGGCCGCCGCGGCCGCAGCCGTGCCCGTGGTGAAGCCGTGGCGCAGGGTCATGCCCCGCAGGCCTCCACGAAGCGCGCGGCCATGGCGGGGTTGGAGCCGAAGTGCAGGTGCACGTAGGAAGCCAGGCAGTTCGCCTTCTGATAGCCGCCGCAGGCGTCGTTCCGGCCGCAGCGGTCGAAGACCCGGTATACCTCCCGGGCCGAAGGGTCCTCGCCCTGGAGCTGCGAATAGTGGAATTCGTGCCCGCGGACGCGATCGCCCGGGCCGCCCAGGTTGGTCCCTGTCGCCAGTTCCACCTCACGGTAGCCCAGGGCCTGGTGCCGGCCCTGCATGGCGCAGGAGAAGTCGAAGACCCCGGCCATGGGGTGCTCGCGGCCGTCGCGGGTCTTCAGGCTCCGCATGAGGTACATGAAGCCGCCGCACTCGGCGTAGACCGGCTTGCCGCCCAGGCAGAAGTCGCGGATCTTGCCGCGCATGACCGAGTTGGCGGCAAGCTGTTCGGCGTGCAGTTCCGGATACCCGCCGCCCAGGTACAGTCCGCGCAGGGCCGGGGGCAGGTTGTAGTCCTCCAGGGGCGAGAAGGGGACCAGTTCGGCACCGGCCTGGCGCAGCATGCGCAGGTTTTCCTCGTAGTAGAAGCAGAAGGCCCGGTCGCGGGCGTAGCCGATGCGGATTTCCGGCATCTTCGTGCCGCCGTCGGTCAGGGAGGGCATGGAGAAGTCGGGCAGGGCCTCCAGCAGGGCGTCCAGGTCCAGGGAGCGCTCCACCCAGTCGGCCAGGGCGCTCAGCCGCTCCTCGCGGCGGTCCAGGTCCTCGGCCGTGACCAGCCCCAGGTGGCGCGAGGGAAGCTCCAGTCCGGGCACGCGCTGCAGGCTGCCCAGCACGCGCACGTCCTGCCCCTCCAGGGCCTGGGACAGGATCTGTCCGTGGGCGGGGCTGCCGGTCATGTTGAAGAGCACGGCCGAAAGGGTCAGGGCCGGGTCGAACTCGGCGTAGCCCTTGACCAGGGCCGCGGCGGAGCGCGCCATGCCGCGGGCGTTGACCACGAGCAGCACGGGCACGCCCAGGATCTTGGCCAGCTGCGCGGCCGAGCCTTCCTCGCTGACGGCGCCGATGCCGTCGAACAGGCCCATGGCCCCCTCGATGATGGAGATGTCGCAGCCTTCGTGGTTGCGGCGGAAGATGCGGTGGATTTCGTCGGCGGGGAGCATCCAGCCGTCCAGGTTGTGGCTGGGCAGGCCGGTGGCCATGCGGTGCAGGCCCGGGTCGATGAAGTCCGGCCCGGACTTGAAGCCCTGCACCACCAGACCCTTGCGGGCGAAGGCCTTCATCAGGCCCAGGGCGACCGATGTCTTGCCGCATCCGCTGGAGGTGCCGGCGATGATGATGGCTTTGGGCATATGCAATCCTTGGTTCACAGTGGTTCGTTCTTGTTCAGGAGCATGAGCGACAGGTATGTCGGCTTGTCCGGAGCCTCGTCGAGGCTGCGGGTGATGAACTGATCCTTCATGCCCATCTTCGAGGCGAAAACGCAATGGGTGCGCGTCGGCAAAGTGCGAAGTTCCTCGCGGATGGCCGAGAAATTGGTGTAGGCCTTGAGGATGACGGCGTTGTCCGCGCCGTCGAGGCTCTTGCGCAGCTCGCCCGCGTCGCGGATGCCCGGCAGGATGAGCAGGTTCTGGGCGCTCTCGGCCAGCACCGTCTCCGTGGCCGCGGCCGCGGCCTGGAAGGACGTGATGCCGGGCACGACGGTCACCGGCCGCGCCGGGTCCAGGCGGCGCAGGGTGCGCAGCAGGTAGGCGAAGGTCGAATAGAGAAGCGGGTCGCCCAGGGTCAGGAAGGCCGCGTCATGGCCCTGGTCGAGCTCGGCCAGGACCAGCCGCGCGTTTTCCTCCCACGCGGACTGCAGGGTGTCTTCGTCGCGGCTCATGGGGAAGCCCAGGCGGATGACGCGCACACCGGGCGCGAGGTGCGGCCGGGCGATGTCGAGGGCCAGGGAGTCGTCGTTCTTGGTCGAGGAGGCGGCCAGGATGACGTCCACGCGCCCCAGGATGTTCGCCGCCTTGAGAGTCAGCAGTTCCGGGTCGCCCGGTCCCACGCCGATGCCGTACAGATGGCCGCTCATGGCCGGACCTCCGATTTCCAGTTGGTGATGATGGTTGAGAGCCGGCGCACGGCCTCCAGGCTGCGCGGGCCGGGGCGCGAGAAAAGGCCCTGGTCCACGGTGAAGACCTGCCCCGCGCCGAGGCAGGCCAGGGTGCGGAAGAGCGGCCGGTCGGCCACGGGCACGGGAGCCGGGTTCATGGGCCCCCGCTGCACGAGGTAGATGTCGGGGGAGAGACGCAGCAGCTCCTCCTCGCCCAGGCGCACGAGCTTGTCCGGGGCCTCGACGCAGTTGTCCCCGCCGGCCCGGGAGATGATCTCCGTGACCATGGATCCCTGGCCGGCGGCCAGGAGGTTGGGGTAGCGGGCCTCGAAGAAGACCCGGGGGCGCGGGCCCGGGTGTGCGGCAGCGAGCCTGTCGAGTTCGCCACGCATGGATGCCGCGCGTTCGCGGGCCCGCTCGGCGCTTCCGGTCAGGACGCCCAGGCGCTCCATGACCGAGAAGAGCTGCTCGAAATTCTCCAGGTTGAAGACGGCCACGGTCAGGCCGCGCTCCTCCAGGAAGCGCACCGGCTCCATGGCCTCGCCGCGCCCGCCGAGCTGCAGGACGAGGTCGGGTCCAAGGCCCAGGATCAGCTCCGCGTTGGGCCGCAGATGCGTTCCGATGGATGGCTTGGAAACGATGGACGGCGGCAGTTCGTCGGCCGCTGTGCGCGCCGCGAGGATGTCCTCCCGGCCCAGGTCGGCCAGAATCTCGTTGAACGCGCCGTAGAGGGCGATGACCCTGGAGGCCGGGGCATTCAGGCGGATCTCCACCCCCCGGTCGTCCACGACGCTCACCCCGGCCTGGGCCGCCACGGGCGCGAGGCTAAGGGCGAGGCACCAGATGAGCCTGGGGAGCGCCGTTGAGAGGGTGCGGAGCCACGAAAAGCGTTGTGTCATAAATCTCGCTCAGGGTTTGGGCCGTGAAGACGTCACGGGTCGGGCCGTCGGCAACGAGGGCCCCGTTTTTCAGAAAGACGAGCCGCTGGCAATAGAGCGCGGCCAGGTTCAGGTCGTGAGCCACGGTCAGGACCGTCAGGCCTCCCGCGTTTCTGGCCCGCAGCAGCTCGTAGAGGTCCATGGCCCGTGCCACGTCCAGGTTGGACGCGGCCTCGTCCAGGAGCAGCAGCCTGGTGTCCTGGGCCAGGGCCTTGGCCATGACGACGCGCTGCAGTTCCCCGCCCGAAAGGGTGTCCGTGGCGCGGTCCTGCAGGTGCAGGCATCTGGTCTCGTTCATGGCCGCCCGCGCGCGTTCGAGGTCCGCGCGGCCGTAGCCGCCCAGCAGGGTGGCGTAGGGGTAGCGGCCCATGAGCACCAGGTCCAGGGCGCGCATGCCCGGCAGGCCCTGGGTTTTCTGGGGCACGGTGGCGCAGCGCCGGGCCCTGGCCTTGGGCGGCAGGGCGCGGATGTCGTCGCCGGCGATGCGGATGGAGCCGGCCTGCGGGGGCAGGACGCCGGACAGGGCGCGGATGAGGGTCGTCTTGCCGCTGCCGTTGGGGCCGAGAATCCCGGTGAATTCCCCCGCGTTCACGGTCAGGTCCACGTCGCGCAGCACGGGCCTGCTTCCGTATCCGGCCGTCAGGCCTGAAATTTCGATCATGGCCCCGCTCATGCTCTGCGCCCTCTGGCCATGATCAGGCAGAAGAAGGGGCCGCCGAAGAGGGCCGTCAGCACGCCCACGGGCAACTCCGCACCGTGGGCCAGGATGGTGCGGGCCAGGACGTCGGACCACAGCAGGAGGATGCCGCCGCCCAGGGCCGAGAAGAGGAGCAGGGCGCGGGAGGATGGGCCCATGAGCATGCGCACCAGGTGCGGCACCACCAGACCCACGAAGCCGATGATGCCCGAGACGCTCACGGCCGCGGCGGTCAGCATCCCGGCGCCGATCAGCAAGCCGATGCGCACGCGGCCCACGGCCACGCCCACCTGGGCGGCCTGCTCCGTGCCCAGGGCCAGGATGTCCAGCTCCCGGGCCAGGGCGAGGACGATGGCCGCGCCGGGCAGCAGGTACGGCAGCATGAGCCGCACGTGCTCGAAGCCGCGGCCCTGGAAGCTGCCCATGATCCAGAAGACGATGGCCGAGACCGACTCCTCGTTCAGGGACTTGATCAGGGCGATGGCGGCCCCCAGGAAGGTGGAGACCACGATGCCGCCCAGCACCAGGCTCTCGCGCGAAAAATCCCCGGCCAGGCGGCTCAGGGCCAGCACCAGGGCCATGGCCGCGAAGGCTCCCGCCAGGGCCGCCAGGGGCAGGGGCAGCGCCCAGCCCAGGCCCAGGGCCAGGGCCGCGCCGCAGGCCGCGCCGCTGGAAATGCCCAGGGTGAACGGGTCGGCCAGTGGGTTGCGCAGGAGCCCCTGGAAGACCCCGCCCGAGACGGCCAGGGCGGCCCCCGTCAAAAACGAGAGCAGGACGCGCCCCAGCCGGATGTCGCGCACGATGACCAGGTCCTGGGTCTCGGCCGCGCCGCGCAGCCAGGCCGCCAGGGCCTCGTGAATGGCATCGGCCGGCAGGGGGTAGGAGCCGAAGAACAGGGCCGCGTAGACCGAAAGGGGCACGGCGGCCGCCAGGAGCAGCCAGGCCCGGGTGCGGCGCGGCCCGTCCATGGTCAGGGCAGCCGCTCCAGGGCGGCCTGCAGGTGGTCCAGCCAGATGTCGACGAAGGCCTGGTTCTCGGCCGTGCCGCGCAGGACGGGGACACAGGTCACGCCGTCGGCGGTGAGCACGGATTTCCAGGAATCGTTTTCATCCCCGGCCATGTCGTTCATGGCGTGATCCCCGGCCACGGCCATGAAGGGCACAAGGTATGCTCTGGACACCTTGCGTTCCCGCAGCACCCGGCGCACGTCGTCCAGGGACGGCGCGCCTTCGACCGTGCCGACCAGGACCAGGGGGTCGATGCGGCCGAGGAAGTACTGCAGGCCAGGGTAGTAGATGTTGGCGGGATGGTGGGTGCCGTGCCCCATGAGGATGACGGCTTCTCCGGCTTTGCGTTCCGCGGGAAGGCTGGCCATGACGGCCCGCGCGCAGGCCTCGACGTCCTCCGGTTCGGCCAGGAGCGGCAGGCCGAGGGTCACGGCGTCCATGCCCTTGGGCAGGCCGGAGAAGGCTTGCGCGGTCTTCTGCAGGCCGTGAAACTCCTCGCCCGGGATGGTCTGCAGGGACTGCACGGCAACGTGGGTGAATCCGTCGTCCATCATCCGCGCCAGGGCCATGGCCGGGGAGTCGAAGGAGAGGCCCTGGGCGGCCAGCTTTTCCCGCACGATGCGCGACGAATAGGCCCAGCGCACCTCCAGACCGGGGAAGCGGGCCTTGGCCCTGGCGTCGATGTGGTCCAGGGCGGTGCGCGCCTCGGGTACGGTGGTGCCGAAAGCGACCAGCAGGATGCCTTTTTTGGCCGGGCGTTCGCCTCCATGGCCCGCGAAAGCGGGGAGGGCGAGCAGGAAAACAACGAGAACGAGTCCGCAAACATGCGAGGCTTTGAACATGGAACCTCCAGGTTTGGCGGGGGCAGTGAACGAGGATGGACGCAGGTCCGGGGCGCAGCCCGCAAAAAACCCCCGTTGCGGACGGCACTGACTGTGGTTGGACCTCGGACAGGTCTTCCGGCTCGTTTCACCGTCCTCGTCCTTCCCGGGATCGACCCCAGTGGACAGCGTGGAGGAAGGCTGTGCTGAAACTTACGGCGGCGGGTCCGCTCCCGATTCACACGGGATTCCCTTTTACACCCGAAGGTATCCGAAGTGGGAACGACGCTAGTCGTGGCCCGTGGGGCTGTCAAGGAAAGGGCCGGACCGCGGACGCAACCGTGCTTGTATCGCGGGAAGTTGCGGGGTTCGCGCGCATGGTCTGAGGATCCCGCTTGACAGCACCAGCAGGCAGGGATAGGTGGTCACAAAATGACTTTTGGTCATTTTGTGACCAATGTCCAAAAAAGGAGCCATCGGTGGCCAGGAAGCAGCAGGAAAAATCCCTTCAGACCCAGCGCGAACTGCTCGAATCGGCGGAAAAACTCTTTGCCGCCAAGGGCTTCGTCGCCACCACCGTGGCCGAGATCACGGCCGACGCAGGCTATGCCAAGGGCAATTTCTACCGGCACTGGCAGAGCAAGGACGAGATCATGCTGGAGATCATCGCCATCAAGATGCAGTCCTACCGCGCCATGCGCGACGCGGCCCTGAAGAGCGCGAAAAGTCTTGAGGAGGTCGTGGACCGCATCCTCGATTTTCTGGAAACCATGATCGACGACCGCAACTGGTCCTCGGTCTTTCTGGAGTTCACCATACACGCCTCGCGCAACGAGGAGCTGCGGGCGCAGCTCAACCAGTCCCTTTACAGACTGTCCAACGACATCTTCGAGGACATCGTGGCGCCGTACGTCACCAGCGGGTATCCGGCCCGCAAGATCGGGGCGCTGAACACGGCGCTCTTTGAAGGGTTTCTGATCCACTCCCTGCTCGGCACAGGGACCATCGACCGCACGGATTTCCGCCGGGCCGCCATGAAGCTGGCCCTGGCCAACGCCCTGGGCACCCAGGAATAAAACAGGATCGCGCATGGTGCGCGGCCGCACTTTTCACACGGAGGAATGTTGTCATGAGGTTGTCGTTTCGGGTCGCGGCCCTGGTCGCCGCCTTCCTTGTCCTGGGTCTTTCCGGCGCTGCTTCGGCTGCGGATCCGGTCAAACTGTCCTACAGCAACTTCTTCCCGCCGACCCACATCCAGTCCCAACTGGCCGAGCAGTGGTGCCGCGAGGTCGAGGCCCGCACGGGCGGTCAGGTCGTCATCGACTACTACCCGGCCGGAACCCTGACCAAACCCAAGGACTGCTACGACGGCGTGGTCCAGCGCATCTCCGACATCGGCCTCTCCGCCCTAGGCTACACCAAGGGCCGTTTCCCGGTCCTGTCGGGCGTGGACCTGCCCATGGGATACACCTCGGGCGTGCAGGCCACGGCGCTGGCCAACGCGGTCTATGAGAAGTTCAAGCCCAAGGAGTTCGACGACGTCCACGTGCTCTATTTCCACGCCCACGGGCCGGGCAAGCTGCACACCGCAGGCAAGCCGGTCAAGACCATGGAAGACCTGAAGGGCATGAAGATCCGCGCCACGGGCAACAGCGCCGCCGTTGTCGCCGCCCTGGGCGGGAGTCCCGTGGCCATGTCCATGCCCGACTCCTACCAGTCCATCCAGAAGGGCGTCGTCAACGGCGGCTTCTACCCCGTGGAGACCAACAAGGGCTGGAAGATGGCCGAAGTCGTCGATTACCTGACCGACACCACGGCCGTGGCCTACACGACGACCTTCTTCGTGGTCATCAACAAGGACGTCTGGGCCGGCCTTTCCCCCGAGGTGCAGAAGGCCATGACCGAGGTCAGCGTCGAATGGCCCGCCAAGCATGGCAAGGCCTGGGATGACAGCGACAAGGAAGGTCTGGAGTTCTTCCTGGCCCAGAAGGGCAACGCCGTGGTCACCCTGGACGACGCCGAGGCCGCGAAGTGGACCAAGGCCGTGGAGCCCATCTTCACCGAGTACGAAGCCGAATGCGCCAAGGTCGGCGTCGACGGCAAGGCGGTGATCGAGTTCATGCGCGCCAATCTGAAATAGGTTTTCGCTCATAGATTGACAGGTGGCGAATCTCTGTGTTGTGGCGGCCGCAACCCGGGACTTGCCACCTGTCTTGTTGCGTCAAGGAGCATTTTTGTGGATGGAATCGAGAAATTTCTGAACCGGATCGGCGCGGTCATGCGCGTGGCCGGTTGCTTCTGCCTGCTGGGCATGGTGCTGATTACCGTGGCCGATATCAGCGGGCGCGTGAAGCAGAGCCCCATCTTCGGGTCCGAGGAACTCGTCAGCTTCCTGGCCGTCCTGGCCCTGGGGCTGGCGTTGCCGTATGCGCACACGCACCGCTCGCACATCGGCGTCGAAGTCTTCGTGCAGCTGCTTTCGACGCGGGTCCGCCGCCGCCTCAAGCTCTTCCGCGAGGTCCTGTCAGTTCTGTTCTTCGCCATGGTGACGGTCATGATGGGCGCCTACGCCCGCGACAAGCACCTTTCGGGCGAGGTTTCCATGAACCTCGGGCTGCCCGAGTACCTGCTTCTCTACGTCCTGGCCGGATGCTTCGCCGTGGCCACCCTGGCCATGCTCGCGGACCTTGTCCGTTTCATCGCGCAGTGGAGGCAGCCATGAGCCCGGCCACCATCGGCTTCATCGGCATCGCGGCCATGCTCGTCCTTTTCTGCACGCGCATGCCCGTGGCCTTCGTCATGGCCGTGGTCGGCTTCACGGGTTTTTCGATCCTGACCTCGGTCCAGGGCGGGCTGAACATGATCAGCCGCAGCATGTACGAGGTCTTCGTCTCCTATGACCTGACCACCATCCCGCTCTTCATCCTCATGGGACAGCTGGCCTTCAACGCGGGCATCAGCCGCCGCCTCTTTTCCACGGCCTACCGCTTCTTCGGGCACATCCGCGGCGGCTTGGCCATGGCCACGGTCTCGGCCTGCACGGCCTTCGGCGCGGTCTGCGGCTCGAGTCCGGCCACGGCCGCGACCATGGCCACGGTGGCCATTCCCGAGATGAAGCGCTTCGGCTACCGCGACCGCCTGGGCGCAGGCGCCGTGGCTGCCGGCGGGGGCCTGGGCATGGTCATGCCGCCGAGCGTGGTGCTCATCATCTACGGCGTGCTCACGGAGCAGTCCATCGGCAAGCTTTTTGTCTCCGGCATCCTGCCGGCATTCATGCTCACGGGCCTCTTTCTGGGGGCCATCTCCATCACCTGCCGGCGCCACCCCGACTACGGCCCCCCGGCCGAGCGCTTCACCTGGGCCGAGCGGATCAGGTCCCTGACGGGGCTCTTCGACACCCTGGTCATCTTTTTCGTGGTTCTGACGGGCCTGTTCAAGGGCTGGTTCACGCCGACGGAGGCAGCCTCGGTGGGTGCCTTCAGCGTTCTGGTCCTGGGCGTCGTCCGGCGGCAGCTGAACGTGAAGCTGATCATGAAGTCCCTGGAGGAGACGCTGCGCACCTCGTGCATGATCCTCTTCCTGGTGGCCGGGGCCGTGGTCTTCGGCAAGTTCCTGGCCGTGACCCGCATCCCGTTCACCACGGCCAGCTACATCGGCGGCCTGGAAATTCCTGCCATCGCCGTCATGGGCCTCATCGTGCTCATCTACTTTCTTGGCGGCTGCTTCATGGATTCCCTGGCCATGGTCATGCTGACCGTGCCCGTGTTCTATCCGGTGGTCATGGACCTGGGCTACGACCCCATCTGGTTCGGCGTCATCATCGTTTTGGTCACGGAGATGGGCGTCATCACGCCGCCCGTCGGCATCAATGTCTACGTGGTTTACGGCGTGACCACGGCCATGAAACAGAACATCAGCCTGGAATCCATCTTCCGGGGCATCTACCCGTTCCTGATCGCGACCATCGTCGGAGTGGCGCTGTTGTTTCTTTTCCCGCAGATCGTGACCTTCCTGCCTTCGCTCATGTAGCGCAGACACTGTTTACCAACGCTCCCGAAAATTCCCGGATGATCGAAATGGCGAAAGCCAGCCAGGGCAGGAAGACATTCCTGCTTCGGCTGGCTTTCTGCGCCGTGGCGCGAAACTGGGCGGTCAAGTGCGCCTGCATCAGGGCCGCTCATCATGTTTTTGTCACTCAGCGATGTATTCCCGGGCTTCTCATTGCTTTCTAGTCGAAATCTTCCTTGAGCCAGCCCAGGCAGAGGTTGTGGATGGTGTTGATGGTCGCCTGGATGGCTTTCCTGTCGTAGAATTTCGAGTGTTCGCTGGTGGTGGCGCAGCCGGTGGCGGTCAGGGCTTGGCCGGCGCCGTCCCAGAAGGGGATCATATGGGTTGCCTTGGCCCATGCGTTGCAATCCGGTTTGGCTCCTGTCGCGGAACTGAGCGGCACCGTACCGTCACCCTGGTTGCCGATATCACTGGCCGCCATGCCCGGCCCTTTCCTGCCGAACGGCGTCAAGCGCAGGAGCCAGAGGGTGCGGCCTTCCCCGATGCCCCGGTCAAGCTCGGCAAAGGGCGTGTCCCAGGGGACGACCTCTCCCGGAGTGCCGTCGGCGTTGCGCCAGCGGACTTCACTGTATTCGCCCTGACTGAGCTTCGGGATCTCCGTGATATGCTTCAGGGCGAAGTATTCGTTGCTGCGGTCCCTGTCCCCGCGCATGGGGTCGGGCCGCTGCCTGATGTTCAGGGTCACGTCCCTGGCCTGCCAGCCGATCTCCGTGCAGGTGTCGTTTGCCCCGCTGCTGAAGAGCTGCATGGTGCGCGGGTGGCAGTACTCGCCGATTTCGTCGTGGAAATCGCGGGTCTTGCACAGCATGTTCCGGAATTTTCCGGCTCGCTTCTTCTCGTCGGGATTTTCGTCCGGCGTCGCGTTTTCTGCATAGAAAACGTGGTCGAGAGCATTGTCTCCAAGGGGATCTGGCTGGAACCAGGGGCCGTGGATCATGCCCCAGAAGTCCCGATGGCTGCATTTCATGTAGATCTCCTCGT
>CALMTS010000459.1 GCA_937872685.1 uncultured Desulfomicrobium sp. | reverse complement strand
CAGATCCTGTTCGCGGTGCTCATCGATCAAGACCACGAAATTCAGACCTAAAGGAGAACAGCAATGGCACTGGGACTCATCGTCAAAACCGGCCGGATACTGACGGCCAAACTCCTCCTCGGCCAGGCCGTGGACGGCATCACCCACTGCGCCATCGGCGACGGGGATGCCAGCTTTACCGACCCGCAGAATCCGCCCGCGCCGGACATCGGCCAGACCGGGCTCAGAAACGAACGCGCCCGCAAGCGCTACTACAAGCGGACCTTCCTCAAGGAGGACGCCGAAGGGGCGCTCCTGGTCAACGGCGTGCGCTACCTGGAAACCGGCGAGGAGACCAACACCATCGGCATCTTCTTTCGCTTCGACGAGGCCGAGGCCAACGGCATCACCATCCGCGAATACGGCTTCTTCGGCGGCGACGTGCAGTACGTGCAAAGCGTCACCGGGGATCTCGCCATGGGCGGCGTGTTCCATCAGGACACCAACCCGACCGGCGAGGTGCTGCGCCCGGGCTACCTGTACGAGGTGAAGAACATTCCCGACTTCAACAAGATTTCCGACACCCGCGTGGAGCTGGTCGGGATCATCAAGATCTAACTGGAGGATTCAAACATGAGCATCTCACGCGAGACATTCGACCCGACCAAGAACTACAAGCGCATCCGCTACCATCAGGATCGCGACCTGCTGGATTCCGAACTCAACGAGCAGCAGGACATCATCAACCTGGAGCGGCGCAAGATCGCCGACATCCTGTTCAAGGAAGGCTCCATCATCATGGGCCTCGAGGTCAGCGCGGCCGCCAACGTCCTGACCCTGGCCCCGGGCGTGGTCTACATCGACGGCCATCTGGAACAGGTGAGCGGCGCGACCCTGACCTATGATCCGGCCACCACCAGCGGGGCCGATTACGTTTACGTGGAGCTGCTGAAGTACAACTACGGCTACACCCAGGACCCGGCCCTGATCAATCCGGCCACCGGCGAGCCCACCGCCGAACGGGAAAAATGGGTTCTCTCTCTCAAGGCGACGGACACCAGCGGCCAGACGCTGCCCAACAACGTGGCCGAGCGCCGGGTGATCCCGATCTACAAGTTCGACCGCGAGAGCGGCGACGTCACGCCCACGGTGCAGGAGAAGTCCAACCTCTACCTGCGGGATCTGCTGGGCACGCTGCCGGGCAGCCGGATCACCGTCTCCTCGATCACCGAGGACCAGCTCTCCTTCGCCGCCGCCGAGGGTCTCAACTCACTGATTCAGAACCTGGCCGAGCGCACCTTCGACCAGGCCGGAAGCTATCTGGTGCGGGGCTTCGACACCTTCATCGGCGGCGTCGACGACGACAGCGTGGAGGCGATCACCAACGCCGGACGCGCCTACATCCAGGGCTTCCGGCATCAGCGCGATCTGCCCACCTCGACCCTGGTGCCCAAATCCATCGCCACCAAGTCGGTGCGCGGCGAGCAGAAGACCTTCGACATCAACAAGCGCCGCTATCCGGTCAACTCCACGCCGCTCAAGGAGACGACCCAGGTGGAGGCCATCGTCGAGATTACCCGCAACGTCACTCGCGGCTCGGTGGGCGGCGGCGAAGACCTGCTCGACCCCAATCCCGTCGTGGACATCCTCGAGGTCAGCCAGGGAGCGACCATTTTCCAGGAGGGCGTGGACTGGCAGCAGTCGGGCAACCATGTCGACTGGCTCGGCTCCGGCAACGAACCGGCCATCGGCACCACCTACACGGTGCGCTGGACCTACACCAAGCAGATGGTCAAGGGCACCGACTACGTGGACAGCGGCTGGTTCGGACAGGCCAACCATCCGGCGGCCGGAAACTATTTCTATCTGGTGACCGCCTACAACGCCACCGGCGAGACGGCCTTCAACGCCGCTGCGGTCATTGCCCGGGCCACCACCGCCGGGGAGATGAACAAGCTCTCCTGGCTGCCGGTCAGCGGCGCGACCGGCTATCGCGTCTACCGGGCCGCCACCAACGGCGCACGCACCGACTACAAGCGCCTGATGGAACTGGGCAGCGAGGCGCTCTCCTACGTCGACGACGGTGTCGAGGAGATCGGCACCGCTTCGCCTCCGGCCACCAACACGGCCGGACTCACCATGTCGCCGGTCCAGCTCGAGCTGGGCAACCTCAACGTGATCAACTTCGGGCGCGGCAGCCTCGGCGACCAGCCGGTGAACGGTTCCAACTGCAGCCTGGACTACGACTATTACCTCGGCCGCCGCGACATCGTTTACGCCACCACCACCGAGATCAAGCGGCTGGAAGGGGCTCCGGCCGATTTCCCGAAGCTGCCCATCGTGCCGGAAAACGCCCTGGGGCTGTGCAGCATCGACTGCCCGCCCAACTCCACCGACATGGAGATCCGCAACTTCGGCCTGACCCGCATCACCATGGACCAGATCCACGACATCATTCAGGACGTCGAGGATCTGAAGTACAACGATGCCCAGTACCAGATGAACAACGAGCTGCAGAACCGGGACGCCCAGACCAAGAAAGGCATCTACTCGGACGACTTCTCGAACACCGCCCAGTCGGACATCTACCACGCCGAATGGGACGCCCGGGTCAACGAGATCGCCCGTTTCGTCGCGCCGGACCGCATTCCGCACTCCACCGTGCTCTCGGTCGATCAGGCGGGCAGCAACGCCAGCTTCTTCGGCAGCCTGGCGCTGCTGCCGGGCAACGAGACCGTGCTGGTGGAGCAGAACGACTGGTCCGAGGAGCGCAACATCAACCCCTACGCCGTGTTCGACAAGCCCCCGGCCATGCTGCAGATCACGCCCAACCTCGGGCGGCGCGGCCAGACCGGCATCGCCGTCACCGGCATCAACTTCACCCCGAGCAAATCCGGCATCGTGCTGCGCTGCGACGGCCAGGTGATGGCCAGCAACCTGATCAGCGACGAGGCCGGTCGGGTCAGCGCCTCCTTCACCATCCCGACCAACGCCCGCAACGGCAACCGCATCGTGGAGATGGCCGACGGCGTCTACTCGGCCCGGGCCAGCCTGCAGATCAACGATCCGCTGGTCATCACCCGCATCGAGCGCATCATCGAGAACCGCATCATCCGCGTGCCCGTGGTGCAGGTGGTCTGGCGCACCCAGACCATCTTCGTGCCCCGCGATCCGCTGGCCCAGACCTTCAGCTTCACCCAAAACCAGGTGATCTCCAGCATCGGACTGCAGTTTACCGCCAGGGACCCGAGCATCCCGGTCACGGTGCAGATTCGCGGCGTCACCACCGGTCTGCCCAACGGCGTGGTGTTCGCCGAGAAGGTGCTGGCCCCGAACGAGATCAGCCTGAGCGGCGAGACCCGCATTCGCTTCGACGACCCGTTCTACGCCGAGGCCAATACCAGCTATTCCGTGGTGCTGCTGACCAACAGCACCAATTACAAGGTCCGCACCGCCACCCTCGGCAAGATGGGCCGCTGGGGCATCATCACCCGGCAGACCTACATGGAAGGCGTGCTGCTGGAGAGCTCCAACGCCGAGACCTGGACGCCGCTCAACGGCTCCGACCTGGCGATGAAGATCTACGGCTACAACTTCCAGTCCGAGGGGATGATCCGCTTCCAGCCGATCACCGGCGTGCAGTTCTCCGACATCAACCTCGACGAATACTCGGCCATCCCCCAGGGCACCGGCCTCGACTGGGAATACTCCACCGACGGCGGCGTGACCTGGGACGCCATGGTTCCCGCCGAGGAGGAACGGCTGCCCAACCTCGCCACCCGGGTCCAGATCCGCGTGCGCCTGAGCAGCTCGCTTGCCAACGACACCCCGGCCATCAACTTCCGCGACGTCAACCTGGTGGGCTACCTCAACAAGACCACCGGGGCCTACCTGACCCGCGAGAACGAGCTGACCCAGGGGGTGGAATCGACCAAGGCCTATGTGCAGATGCAAATCCCCAGCGGCACCACCCTGCAATGGTTCGCCAGCAACGACGGCGGCCTGACCTGGGAGGCGATGACCATCCAGGACACCCGGCCCATCGACGAGAACTGGACCGAGTACACCCTGGTGCGCACCTTCACCGACAACACCGGCAACAAGGTCCGCTACAAGGCCGAGATGACCGGCACGCCGCTGATCTACCCGCGCATCCATTCGCTGGGCGCGACCCTGAGCTAAGGAGGCACGGCCATGATCGTTCGACGCAAAGGCGGCCTGACCGAGTTCATCCCCACGCCGCAGGAGAAGCGCGACGGCCTGATCCGCGACCACGCCCTGGGCCTGCTGGAGAATCTGCACCAGCGCCTGGCGCGGCTGGAACGGGCATCAAAGCTCCCGACCGACGAAGCGGAGGCCTTCACGGCGCTGCTGGCGCGGATGCGGGCCGACGAGTCGCGCAACCTCGAGCTGCACGCCAGCCTGATCACCTCTGATACCGCCTCCGGCTGACCGGCTCACTGCCACCGCCAACCCAGAAACCCCGGATACGGCCAGCCCGTTCCGGGGTTTCTGCCGCCTGTGCGCCGCCCAATTCGGCCAAACTCGCAAGTCATTGAAAATAAACGTGTTAAATGTCGGCTTCGGCTGTTCTTCTACTTGATTTGTGTCCGGAAAGAAGCATTCATTCATGGTGTAAGCGGAGGCTGAAAAGCCTTGCCAGACAACGACTTAGAAGCGCCACGAACGACGGAGGCACGCATGAACCTGAAAGAGATCCACTACGGGATCGAGATCGAGACCGTAAAACGCACCCGGGAGCAGATCGCCTGGGCCATCCACTCGGTGGTGGGCGGCACGGTCCGCCATGTCGGCATCCCCAGCAGCTATGACCCCTGGGAGGTCGAGGACCTGCGCGGCCGCGTCTGGAAGGTGGTGGGGGACGCCTCCCTGACCAGCGTCCCGGCCCATCTGCGGGCCGAGGTGGTCAGCCCGGTGCTCGGCTACGACGACATCCCGCAACTGCAGGAGGCGGTCCGGGCCATCCGCCGCGCCGGAGGCAAGATCAACAGCCAGTGCGGCATCCACATCCATATCGACGCCGCGCCCTTCGACGGCAGGCACCTGGGTAACCTGGCCAAGATCATCTACAAGCAGGAGCCGCTGATCCTCCACGCCCTCGGCATCAGCCGCGACCGGCTCAACCGCTACACCCGGCCGGTCAGCGACGAGCTGATCCAGCGCATCGAACAGCATCGCCCCCGCACCAAGGACCAGCTCAACCGCATCTGGTACGGCTACCACAACCGCCAGCCCCAGCACTACGACAACAGCCGCTACCACGGGGTCAACCTGCACAACGTCTGGTACCGGGGCACGGTGGAGTTCCGCTGGTTCGAGGCGACCCTCCACGCGGGGCGGATCAAGGCCTACCTGCAGTTCTGCCTCGCCGTCGCCGCCAAGGCGCTCAACGGCCGGGCCGCCTCCAGCCGCAAGCGGGACTTCGATCCCCAGAGCGCCAAGTACGACTTCCGGGTCTTCCTGCTCCACCTCGGCCTGATCGGCGACGAGTTCAAGACCGCCCGCAAGCATCTGATGGCCAACATGCCCGGCGACGCCGCCTTCAAGAACGGACGGCCCAAACCGGAGGACGTCCTTCCGGACGAAACAACCACCACTCTCACCAACGAGGCCGGGCAAGTTCCCGGCCTCACTGTTTAAGGAGGTGCCCCATGAAGATTCTGATCCGCTCCACCACGCTGGACGGCGAACCGATCCCCGGCAGCGGGGAAACCATCCAGGCCGCCGACTGCCTCGAAGTTGTCGAGCTGATGCGCGGCCAGACGCCGTTTACCGCCAGCCGAGCGCCCCGGGACTACATGACCGAGGTGCTCTCCGGCATCGAAGGCGGGCCGACCCAGCCATTGCCGGAGGAAGCCGCCGCTGCGGCCGCCGAGTTTCTCACCCGTCTGGCGCGGCACGGCCTGATCGAGTTCCTGCCTGACGACAAGGCCAGCGATCCCTGGCCGGAACGCTTCCTCGAAGCCCTGGAGACGGTGCGGCTCTCCGGGCGCACCAACATGCTCGACCACCCGGAGGTGACCCGGCTGACCGCCGAGATGGGCTACCCGGAGGTGGCCGAGTGGCTGGCGGACCACCGGCGCGAATACGCGGCCTTCGTCCTCGAGGGGACGAGACCGCTCGGCAAGAACTTCGGCGGCAAGGAGGACCCGGCTCCATGTGCGGACAAGTAGGCATCATCTTCGGCCGCAAGCGCAGACGGCCCGACGAGCGGGATTACCTGCGCGAGGTCTTCATCCGCATGCTGCTGCACAGCGAGGAGCGCGGCCCGCACGCCTCCGGTCTGGCCTGGCTCAAGACCGACGGCAGCCACCGCATCTTCAAGCGGCCGATGCGGGCGCACGAGCTGGTCTACGAGAAGCCGTTCCAGGAGCTGCTCGGGCAGGTCGACAACGAGACCACCATCCTCATGGGCCACACCCGCTGGCGCACCCGGGGCAACGAGTTCAACAACCGCAACAACCATCCCATCCGGGCCGGGATCGTCATCGGCACCCACAACGGCACCATCTACAACGCCGATTATCTGTTCCGCCGTCTCGGGCTGCCGCGCTACGCCGAGGTGGACAGCGAGCTGATCTTCCGCCTGGCCGACCGCTTCGCGCCCGAAGGCCCCATCGACCAGGAGGGCCTGAAGAAGGCGCTTGCCCTCTGTCGCGGCCAGATGAGCGCCGTGCTGGCCTCGCGGCTCGACCCCGGCACCATCACCGTGCTCAAGGGCAACAAGCCGCTCTGCCTGCGCATCCACCGCCAGCACCGGGTGGTGCTCTACGCCTCGGACGACGCCTTCATCGACTTTGCCGTGGACAACGAGAAGGGCTGGCGCGAGCTGGAGGTGCCGCCCATGACCATGCTCACCATCCGCCACGAGGATGTGCGGGCCATCGAAAACAGCGAATTCCGCTTCATACCCCAGGAGCGCAAAGGGACACTGCCCGAAGGAGTGAATGCATGAACATTGGAGACACCGTAAAGCTGAACACAAACCCGGAAGACAGTCCCGAGACCATCCTCCGGCTCTTCGTCTACGGCACCCTGAAACGGGGCTACTGGAACCATCAACGCTTCTGCGCCCAGGCCCGCAGCATCGAACCGGCCGTGGTCTGGGGCAGGCTCTACCATCTCCACGCCGGGTTCCCGGCCCTCGAGGTGCCGGAAGGGCTGATCCTGTCCCGGGGCACCGCCGATCCACTGGCCGACGCCCACAGGCAGCAGGAGATCGGCACACCACGCTTCGGCCGTCCGACCGGCGACTGGGATCTGATCCATTGGGGGCTGGTGACCTTCACCGACCCGCAACGCGACCTGCCGCCCATCGACCGGCTGGAAGGATTTCGGCCCGGCGGGCACAGCATGTACCAGCGGGTGATGGTGCCTGCAGCCAGGGGCTCAATCGCCTGTGCTGTATGGACTTACACCATGCATGCGCCTCAGAACGGCGAACGTATCACCAACGACAATCAGGCCGTTTTTTGGAAAAGTCGTCTCTATTCGGCACAAAACGCTTGATTTTGGCAATCCATCAATGTAGTTTATGGAGGTTAATTTGCGGCACTGTGTCCGGATTTCGGGTTTCCCGGAGACCTTCGGGCTTTTACCGAAAACATGATGAACGAAGGACGAAGGCTATGGATGAGAGATGGCTGACGGTCGATGACATTTGCAAATATCTGAATGTAAGCAACGAGACGGTCTACAAGTGGATCGAACAACGGGCTATGCCCGGTCATCGCGTCGGCCGTCGCTGGATGTTCAAACAAGACGAAGTGGACGAATGGGTCCGCTCCGGCGGTGCGGCTGACAAATCCGATAAGCCGGACACCGAGCAATAAGGAGCGACCATGGCCGAGCCGATTCACGACAAGATAAAACGATCCCTCCAGGCAGCCGAAGGCTTGTATCACCGTCTGGTGTTGCTGGTGGGTGAGACCGGTTCCGGCAAGACCGGCGTTCTTCGGGATATTGCCGAGGAATTCGGCTCGTCCATCGTCAACGTCAATCTGGCGCTTTCAGGCGAACTGCTTGAGCTGACGGCAAAGCAGCGGTCGCTTCGGTTGCCGGGCATCCTCGATCAGATCGCGGACCAGGCTCAAGCACCGGTGGTGCTGGATAATCTCGAGATCCTCTTCGACAAGGATCTCCAGCAGGACCCCTTGCGCCTGCTGCAGTCCATTTCGAGAAACCGGGCCGTGGTGGCTTCGTGGAACGGAATCATGAATTCCGGGAGGCTTTTGTACGCCGAAACCGGCCATCCCGAGTACCGCAGCTATGACTCGGTCGATGCGCTGATTGTGGGCATGGATGGCACGGCCACAGTCGATTCGGCAAAAAACAATAGAGAGGCAGGACAAGCATGAAATACGGAGACCTTATCCAATTCGACCCGATTGAGTCGGTCGTTCAGTTGCGTGACGCGGACAAATCGAGCGCCGCGCACACACTCGTGAACACCTATGTCATTTCCGAGGAAATGGCCGAACGGCTCACCCAGCTTGTCATTCCTCAGATGCAGTTCGACCAGCCGGTCGACAACAAGGGCCTGCTGGTCGTCGGTAACTACGGCACCGGTAAGTCGCACTTGATGTCGGTGGTCTCCAGCCTTGCCGCAGACGCCTCCCTGCTGGAAGGGCTGAAAAGCGAAGGTGTCCGCGACGCAGCCTCTCAGATCGCCGGGCGTTTCAAGGTTATCCGTACCGAGATCGGAGCCACCACCATGTCCCTGCGCGACATCCTGGTGGCCGAACTGGAAGAGCATCTCGAAAAACTCGGCGTGGAGTATGTGTTCCCCGAAGCCGGGACCATTACCAGCCACAAGCGGGCCTTTGAAGACATGATGGCCAAGTTCGGCGAGGTCTTCCCCGAACACGGCCTGCTGCTGGTGGTCGACGAGCTGCTCGACTACCTGCGCACCCGCAAGGACCAGGAGCTGATCCTCGACCTCAACTTCCTCCGCGAGGTCGGCGAGGTCTGCAAGGACCTGCGCTTCCGCTTCATGGCCGGTGTCCAGGAAGCCATTTTCGACAGCCCGCGCTTCGCTTTTGTCGCCGACAGCATCCGCCGGGTGAAGGACCGCTTCGAGCAGATCCTTATCGCCCGCAGCGACGTGAAATTCGTCGTGGCCGAGCGCCTGCTCAAGAAGACCACCGAGCAACAGGCCAAGATCCGCGACTACCTGATGCCCTTTGCCAAATACTACGGCGGGCTCAACGAGCGCATGGACGAGTTTGTACGGCTCTTCCCGGTGCATCCCGATTACATCGACACCTTCGAGCGCGTCACCGTGGTGGAAAAGCGCGAGGTGCTCAAGACCCTGTCCATGGGCATGAAAGGCATCCTGGGCAAGGACGTGCCGCAGGACGAACCCGGCCTGATCGCCTTCGACAGCTATTGGGGTACGCTCAAGCAGAACGCTTCGTTCCGCGCCATTCCCGAGATCCGGGCGGTCATCGATTGCAGCCAGGTTCTGGAATCCCGCATCGAGAACGCCATCACCCGTAAGCAATACAAGCCGATGGCGCTGCGCCTGATCCATGCGCTGTCCGTCCACCGCCTCACCACCGGCGACATCTATGCCCCCATGGGCGCATCCGCCGAGGAACTGCGCGACCGCCTCTGCCTGTTCGATCAGTTAATAGCCGAGCTGGGCAGCGATGAGCCCGATAAGGACCTCCAGACCCATGTGGAAACGGTCCTGCGCGAGATCCACAAAACGGTCAGCGGCCAGTTCATCTCCTTCAATGCCGACAACCGCCAGTTCTATCTCGACCTGAAGAAGACCGACGACTTCGACGCCCTGATCGACAAGCGGGCCGAAAGCCTGGGCCAGGCTCAGCTCGACCGTTTCTATTACGAGGCGCTCAAGCGGGTCATGGAATGCCAGGACGCCACCTATGTGACCGGCTACAAGATCTGGCAGCACGAACTGGTCTGGCAGGAGCACAAGGCAGCCCGCTCCGGCTACCTCTTTTTCGGGGCACCGAACGAGCGTTCCACCGCCGTGCCGCAGCGGGACTTTTACCTCTACTTCATCCAGCCCAACGATCCGCCGCGCTTCAAGGATGACAAGGTCAACGACGAGGTCTTCTTCCGCCTGAAAGGCACCGACGAGGAATTCCAGACTGCGCTGAAGAGCTATGCGGCCGCACTGGATCTTGCAGCCACCTCATCGGGCCATGCCAAGGCCACCTATGAATCGAAGGCCAACGGTTTCCTGAAGAAGCTGGTCCAGTGGCTGCAGAAGCACATGAGCGATGCCTTCGAGGTCACCTATCAGGGCCGTGCCAAGTCCATGACCGAATGGGCCAAGGGCAAATCCATCCGCGACCTGTCGGGCCTGTCGCCTCACGAGACTATCAACTTCCGCGACTTGGTGAACACCATCGCCGGTGTCTGCCTGGCACCGAACTTCGAGAACCAGGCCCCGGACTACCCGTTCTTCTCGGTCCTGATCACCGGCAACAACCGCGTCCAGGCAGCGCAAGACGCCCTGCGAGTCATCGCCGGGCAGAACCGCACCAAGCAGGCCACCGCCGTGCTGGACGCCCTGGAGCTGCTCGACGGCGAGAAGATCGACCCCTACAAGTCGAAGTACACCAAGTTCATCCTCGATGCCGTCAAGGCCAAGGGGCACGGCCAGGTGGTCAACCGCAGCGAGATCATCCAGGACGACCACGGGCTGGAATACATGAACCCCGGCGGTGGTCGGCTTGAGCCGGAATGGGTGGCGGTCATCCTGGCTTCGCTGGTCTATTCCGGCGACATCGTGCTCGCCATTCCGGGCAAAAAGTTTGACGCCACCGGACTACAGCAGCTTGCCGCGACCGGCATGGACGAGCTGGTCCGCTTCAAGCACCTGGAGCAGCCCAAGGAATGGAACCTGCCCGCGCTCAAAGCGCTGTTCGAACTGCTCGGCATGACGCCGGGCATGGCCCAGCTCGTCACCCAGGGCAAGGACGAGCCGGTGCAGAACCTGCAACAAGCGGTGGGCAAGATCGTCAAGCGCATCGTCATGACCCAGCAGACCCTGCGCGAAGGGCTCTCCTTCTGGGGCCTGGACCTGCTCGCGGGAACCGACCTGGCCAGCCAGGCCAGCGGGCTGGACGAGGCCAAGGGCTTCTTTGAATCGCTCCAGGCCTATTCCTCGCCGGGTAAGCTGAAAAACTTCCGCTACAGCGCTCCCGAAGTGCTGGCCCACGAAAAGGCCGTGAAGGCCCTGGATGAGCTGGACGCCCTGCGCGAGTTCATCATGGACCACAGCCCGACGGCGTCCTGGCTCTCCACCGCCGAGGCGGTGCTGCCCGCCGAGCATGACTGGGTGGATCGCATGAAGACCACCCGGCAGGATGTGCTGGATGCCCTTAAGCAGGCCGACCTGACCGAGCTGGCCAGCCAGTCCCAGTCCATCGGGGCCAAGCTGCAAAAGCTGAAGAAGGATTACACCGTCGCCTACATCGGTCTGCACACCAAGGCGCGGCTGGGCGTGAACGACGACAAGCGCAAGGCAGGGCTGCTCAACGACCAACGCCTGCAAACCCTGCTCAAACTGGCCGGTATCGACCTGATGCCCCGGCAGCAGCTCACCGATTACCAGAACCGCCTGGCCGGACTGAAGAGCTGCTTTGCCCTGACCGAGCAAAACCTCGACGCCTCGCCCATCTGCCCGCATTGCGGGTTCCGGCCTTCGGTGGAAACCGGCACAGCGGCAGGCTCGCAGATGATCGACCAGATGGACGCCCAGCTCGACGCCATGGTGACGGCCTGGACCTCCACCATCCTCAGCAACCTAGAGGACCCGATCACCCAGGCCAACATGGATCTGTTGAAGATCGACGACCGCGAACCACTGGAGGCCTTCATCAAATCGAAGGAACTGCCGGTGCCGCTGGACAGCAACTTTGTCCATGCATTGAAGGAAGTGCTCTCCGGCCTGGTCAAGGTCACCGTCAAGGCCCAGGAGTTGCAACAGGCCCTGCAGGTCACCGACGGCCCGGCCACCCCGGCGGAGATGAAGAAACGCTTTGAGGAGTACATCGATCAGCTCACCAAGGGCAAGGACCCGGCCAAGGTGCGGATCGTCATGGAGTGAGGACAAGATGAACCAGGACGAACTCATACAGCTATTGAGTGCGCACGAATGGAACGATGTTGAGTTCAAGGAAGCTCAGCAGGCCGTCCCTAAGAATGCCTATGAGACCGTATCGGCCTTCGCCAATACTGCGGGTGGTCATCTGGTTTTCGGAGTGAGGAAGGATGGTGCCCGGTTTGAAGTGGTCGGTGTCCTCGATGTCGATAAGGTGCAAAACGAATTTGTCTCAACATTGCGACAGCAAGAGAAAATAAGCCTGATCATCAATGTCGAGGAACATCTCCATAATATCAATGGGAATGACCTCCTGATTTTTTATGTGCCAGAGGCAATGCGGGCTGATAAACCCGTATTCCTCAATAAAGACATTCGCAAGGCTTTTATCCGCAAGGGTGGTGCCGATGTTCGCTGCAGCCCGGAGGAAATTCAGCGGCTGATTAACGATGCATCGGCAGACCGGTATGACGGACATACAATCGAGTTCGACCTCCAGTCGTGTTTCGATACGGCATCAATTTCCTGGTATCGCAACGTTTACGAGCGGAAGCCTGGAAATCGCTCTTACGCGGATAGGAACGATATCGAATTCCTGTTTGAGCTGGGCTTGATCAGAGAAACCCCGCAGGGCTGGAAGGCTTCTCGTGCCGCCATTTTACTATTCGGCCGCGATGGTTCATTCAGAGATATCATGCCCCGGCCGGTTGCCGACTGCCAACGGTTCGGAACTGCTTTTGGAGAATACACTCCCGGTGCACGTTGGGACGATAGAATCGTCCTTGATTTCAATCTCATTCGTGCTTGGCAG
>CALMTS010000458.1 GCA_937872685.1 uncultured Desulfomicrobium sp. | reverse complement strand
CTCGAGTCCGAAATTGCGGAGGTCCTGGGCCACGGCCACGATGGCCCGGATCTCGTAGGTCAGCTTTCCCCAGCCAACATGTTCGATGTCTCTGCGCATATGAAAAATCCCGGTTGCCGCGCGTTCCGGTCTGGGAACGCGCAGGAAGGTGAAACGTCCCCGGCAGGGGGACGAAATAAAGGAAAAATGTCTATTCCACGGTTCGGTGATTGTAAATAGGCGGAAAGGCTACTTCAGCGCCGATTGAAGAATCCCGCGCAACTCGTTGACATGAAAGGGTCTGGACACCACGGCCACGGTGCGGTGGCGGAACTCCGTCTCCAGCGCCGAATTGCCGAACCCCTTGAGGAGAATGAGCGGGGTTTCGGGCACTTGCAGGAGGCAGGAGCGGATGAGGGCTTCGGGACGGTCGCAGGAGACCAGGATGAGGTTGCAGGTGTCTCGGAATTTCAGGAATTCCCCCTGCCCCGGGACGCAGGCCTCGGCCTCGTAGCCGACCTCGGTCACGATCTCGCGCAGCATGGTGCGCATCTGCTCGTGGTTGCTGAGCACCAGGATGCGGGGTTTCAGGGTTCCGCGCGGCTTGCGCATGCGGTCCAGGGGCTGCAGGAAATTCTCCATGGCCAGGCGGACCAGGCCGAAACGTTCACGCACGAAGGCGTAGGCCGGGTTCTCGAGGAGGCGCTCGCACAGGGCCGAGGCCCTGTCGAGCATGGCCACCAGTTCCATGTACGCGTCGGGTTGGGAGGTGTCCCCGGCCGGGGCGCTGGAGTGGGTCACCATGCGGCCGAAATCCGGCCGCTGCTTCATGCGCACCACCACGTTCTCGAAAAACCCGGCGGGCTCGTTTCTGGTCCAGTCCTTGTTCAGACGCTCACTGATGACCTGCGCCACGGACAGGATGGCCTGGCTCGCGGGCAGATCCTCGCGCAGGGTCACGAAGGGCTTGCCCGCGGCCGAAATCCTGCGCGCGGCGTCGTCCATGGGGATGGCGCCGAGAAACAGGGGCTTGAGATCCAGGAACTGCATGACCGTCTCCTGGAATCTCGCGAAGACCTGCCTGGCCTGCCCGCCGGACTCGGCGCGGTTGACCAGCACCAGGGGCGGCCACCACAGGCCGTTCTCCTTGAGCACCTTGATGAGGGCGTAGGCGTCCACCAGGGAGCTGGCCTCGGGGTTGACCACCAGGATGATCTCCCGCGTGGCCAGGCAGAGGGACACGACCTGGGCCGAGATGCCCGGGGAGTTGTCCAGAATGAGAAAATCGTAGCCCGAGAGAGCCGCGAACTCCCCGATGAGCCGCTTGCGCGCGGCCGTGTCCAGTTCGGCCATGCGGGCCACGCCGCTGCTGCCCGAGATGAGGTCCAGACCAGGGCGGACCGGCACCAGGCATTCCTCCAGGGGCAGGTTGTCGAAGAGGACGTTTTCGAGGGTCCTGGCCGGCGCAGGCAGGCCCAGGTGGACCTCGGCGTTGGACAGGCCGAAGTCGGCGTCCAGAAGGCAGACCGTGTGGCCGGCGCGGTTCAGGGCCAGGGCCAGGTTCACGGCAACCGTGGTCTTGCCGGTGCCGCCCTTGCCGCTGGCCAGAGCCAGGATGCGTGTGTGCCGGGACCGGCCCGGCTGTGTCTGCGTCGTCTTCTCCATGGGGTCCTAGTTCGCGCCAGAGGACTGTTCGGTCTGCAGCAGGCAGGAGATGTCCGCGAGCAGGGTCTTCAGATGGAAGGGCTTGCGGATGCACTTGGCGGCCCCGAGGCGCAGGGCCTCGTCCATCTCCTCGGAGGAGGCCAGGCCGGTGATGACCATGACGGGCGGGAAACCGCCCTTGCGCTGCAGGAGCCTGAGCACATCCAGGCCCGAGTGGACGGGCATGCGGATGTCCATGAGGATGAGGTTGAAACTCCCGCCGCGCAGCTTGCGCACGGCCTCTTCGCCGTTGGCCGCCAATTCCACGGCGTAGCCCGCCTCGCGCAGGGTCTCGGCCAGGATGTCGCGAATGTGTTGCTCGTCGTCCACGATGAGGATCCGCCCCTCGCTGGCCGCCGAGGGGACGCACTCCGCCTGGGCCTTCACCGCGGGCTTCTCGGGCATGGTCACCGGCGTGGACACGGGCAGGATGACGATCATCTCCGTGCCCCGGCCCGGGTCGCTGACGACCTTGATCTCGCCGTAGTGGTTGGTCACGATGCCATAGGCCGTGGACAGCCCCAGCCCCGTGCCCTTTCCTTCGGACTTGGTGGAGAAGAACGGGTCGAAGATGCGCGTGAGGTTCTCGGGTTCGATGCCGCAGCCCGTGTCCTTGACCGACACGGAGATGCGCTTGCCGTCGGGCAGAAAGGTCGAGGTGATGGTCAGGACCCCGCCTTCGGCCTCCATGGCGTGCTGGGCGTTGATGACCAGGTTCAGGAAGACCTGCTCGAGCTGGTTGGCGTCGGCCAGGATGAGGGGCAACGCCGGAGAGAGGTTCTTCACGATGGGGATGCGGTGGGTGTGGAAGATGGAGTCCACCAGGCCGATGATCTTCAGCAGCAGGGCGTTCAGATCCACCTTGGTGACCTGGGGCGCGTTGGGCCGCGCGAATCCCATGAGACTCAACAGGATGGAGGAGATGCGCTCGATCTGTTCGGAGATCTGGTGCAGATCCTTCTTTTTCTTGTCGTCGGTCTCGCGGCTCTCCAGGAGCTGTGTGCGCGCCGAGATGATGGCCAGGGGGTTGTTGATCTCGTGGGCGGCCCCGGCGGCCAGCTGCCCCACCGCCGCCAGACGCTCGGTCTGCAGCAGCTGCAGGTTGATCTGCTGGTTCCTCCACAGGGCGCGGGACAACTCGTCGGCGCGCATCTGCAGGTTGTCGAAGAGGCGCAGCCGGTCGAGGGTGGCCGAAGCCACGCAGGAGACCTGGGAATACCCCATGTACTCCTGGGGGGTCATCTTGGGCGGGCGGTCCTTGGAGCGCAGGATGCACATCTCCCCGGTGAAGTCGCTGCCCACCAGGGGAAAGAGGCAGTAGCCCTGCACCACGAAAAATTGCCGCAGCCGCAGCTCCCGGTCCATGAGGAAGGCGCCGTCATGGCGCTCGTGGTGGCTGCGCAGGATGACCAGGAGGCTCTCGGGCAGGGGCGGGCCGTCGGAGGTCATGGGCAGGCCGTCGCCGTCCAGGGCGTAGGAGACGCTGCGCCGGTTGCCGTTGCCGCCCCAGATGAGCCCCTGCATGAGCCGCTCCGACGGCACGATCCAGTAGGCGAACCCGCCGCGGACGCCGACATCGTCCTGCATGCTCAGGGCGGCGGCCTCGAAGACCTCGTCGGGGCTGACGGCCTTGCTCATCTTGAGCCCCACCGTGGAGCCCAGGGTGGCGAAGCGGTTGGCGTCCTCCAGCCGGCCGTTGGTCTGCTCCAGGTCCAGGCCCATGCGCATGAGCTGCTGGTTGGCGCGCTGCAGGGAAGAGAGGAAGAGCCCCACCTGGTCCCCGTCCAGATCGAAGGGCTCGGCCCGCTCGGCAAAGGCCGGGGCGAAGGCGTGGTTGATCTCCTGGATCTCCTTGTCGTCAAGGCCCAGCATGTCCTGCAGCCCGGTCTGGCGCTGCCTCTCCCGGGTCATGCCCCGCGGGGAGTCCATGAGGGTGGCGTGGGCCATGATGTTGGCCAGGGCCACGATGGCCACCAGGTGCGAGTTGTCCTTGAGGGCCCCCAGGGCCGGCGCCGAGTGGTGATGCAGCCAGATGACGTCGGCCATGGGACCGGGCAGCTTCCATTTCTGGGCGATCCAGCGGCCCACCGCGGTGTGGTCCGTCCTGAAGATCTCCTGTTCCGCGTCCAGGACGGGCTCGTAGAGATCGTCCATGCGCTGCACGACCTGGGCGTACTCCTCCTGTACGTGGAGCTGCAGGAAGATGCGCCCGAGGTCGTGCATGATGCCGGCGCCGAAGGCCTCGCCCGCCAGGGACGGATAGGTCCTGGCGGCGATGAGGGAGGCATACACGGCCGTGGCCAGGCTGTGCTTCCAGAGGGCGGTGTGGATGGCTTCGGCGCTCTTGTCGCCCTTGATCAGGGAATCCTTGATGAGCACCGAGAGCAGGAGGGTCTGCACGACCTTGCTGCCCAGGCGGTTGAGGCCCTGCTCCACCTGGGAAACCATGCCCCGGGTGATGTAGGTGGCGCTGTTGGCATGGTCCAGGATCTTCATGGTCAGGGCCTGGTCCGTCTCGATGATGCGCGCAAGCCGGGAATGGTCGAAATCCTGGGTCAGAACCTGCTCCAGGATGGTGTTGGCCACCGACGGCAGGGACGGCAGGGCTTCGATCCGCTGCAGGATGGCGTGCAGGGAGCGATCGGCTCCTGCGGCATCGGTCTTTCCGGGCACGGTCTCCCGACGGGGTGAATTGAGATCCACGGCAACTCCGGCCAGTTCAATAGTGGGGCGGTTTTTCATCGGGATCAAAGGGCGCCATGGCGGCAACGTCCCGCAGCTTGTTGCTCAAAAGCGTCACCATGTGCCGGAGGTCCCGGATTTCCTTCTGCTGTTCTATGACAACCGAGCTCAGCTCATCAACCGTTTTTTGTAAATAGAGGTACTTAATCTCGATGTCCTCGATCCGTTCCTGCATGAGTCCCCTCCAGGGTCATCCTGTTCCCGTGCCCATTGCGCGAAGCGCGCCCCTTGACCTGAAGCCGCGGGCATGGATAGGACACCCCGATCAATGCGGAACGCACAGGAGACGCCCATGACCGAAGCCGCCCAGATCTTCACCCCCGACTTCCTGGACGAGGTCTTTCCCCCCTCCAGAACCGAAGCATTCTTCGAGGCCCTGTTCGGCGATGCCGAAGATGGCGCATACGACATCCGCCTCAGATTCGCGGACCAGCACCCCGAGGAGCTCAGGTTCGCCTTCCACCTGTTGCAGCGCCCGGGCATGTGCCTGGCCTGCAACCTGACCTACGGCCTGCCCCAGGTCTTCACCCGGCATCCGGTCCTGGCCGTGGGCGCACTGGCCCGGACCCTGTGTGAACGCCTCGGTGCGGCCCCGTCCTCCTGGGCCCTTGGGTCCACCCGTGAAATTTCCCGGAAGGAACACGTCATCCCCTTTACCATCAAGCTCGGCTGACGAACGGTTCCGACCCCCTGAACGTGCAATTCGGGAATTTTTGACCCAGGTCAAGGATTCCCGTTTTGTTTTGCGGCACGAGGAAACCATGCACACCACGCTCCCCACTCACAGTCTCAAGGTCTGCCGCGGCGCGGAGAGCTGCCCCCACGCGGTCATCGGCAAGGACGTCTCGGACAGCATCCTCGACGTGCTGGACCGCTCGGGCTGGGCCGGCTACCTGGCCTCGGGCGTCAGGCCCATCCGCCACCACCATCAATTTCGCCTGGCCGTGGCGTCCTGTCCCAACGGGTGCTCCCAGCCGCACATCGCCGACTTCGCCCTGATCGCCGCGGCGCGCATCAGGCTCGACCCCGATGCCTGCGAAGCCTGCGGCCTGTGCGTGGACGCCTGCGCCGAAAAGGCCCTTTCCCTGGACGGCGGCATCCGCATCGACCAGGCTCGTTGCCTCGGCTGCACCGCCTGCGTCCGGGTCTGCCCGGCAGACGCGCTGCAATCCGAGGAAACCGGCTACCGCGT
Organism: uncultured Desulfomicrobium sp.; assembly: GCA_937872685.1. GTDB lineage: Bacteria > Desulfobacterota > Desulfovibrionia > Desulfovibrionales > Desulfomicrobiaceae > Desulfomicrobium. The sequence continues at coordinate 4,524 of CALMTS010000458.1, read as the reverse complement.
GCTCCTGGGCGGCAAGCTCGGCCGCCGCCCGCGCCTGGCCCACGAACTGGGGTTCTTCACCCTGGCGGAATCCATGACCGTGCTGGAGCGGGTCCTGGGCCTGCTCATTTCCGCGGGGAGGCCCGGCCTGCGCCTGGGTGACCTCATCGAAACGACGGGACGGGAAAAATTCGACCGCATGGTCCGGCCGTGAAGACCTTCACGCGCGTCCTCTGCACTCTCTGCGCCCTGACCACCGCGGCCCATTTCCTGCGCTTCGGCACCCTCTGGGACGCCCTGCCGGTCCTGATCCTGATCCCCGCGGTGTGGTTCCCCCGCCTGCTGCCCCGGCAGATCCTCATCCTGGCCGCCGCCGGCGGCGCGGCCCTGTGGGCCTTCCAGACGCACTCGCTGGTGCTCTGGCGCATGAGCTTCGGGCTGCCCTGGGCGCGGCTGGCCATGATCCTGGGCGCCGTCACCCTGGCCCACCTGGCGGCCCTGCTTCTGCTGGCGGGCGGACCCGGCAGGCGCATCTTCGGCCCGCTGCGGCCCCGCGACACGGCCGCCGCGCTGACGGCCCTGCTGGTTGCCGGCGCGCTGGTGCTGGCCCGCGCCAAGACGCCCTTCACCGTGCTTCTGGGCGAACGATTTTTCCCGGACTCCGGCCCGTTCTGGATCGCCGCCTTCGCCCTGTACGGCAGCCTCGTGGCCGGCTGGATGCTGGACGGACCGTCGGCCGTGATCCGCGGCCGCATCTGGACCCTCTTCTCCGCCGTCTTCTTCGGCCAGCTGCTGCTGGGGCTCTCGGGAGCGGAGCAGTTCCTGATGACGGGCAAGCTGCACCTGCCCGTCCCGGCCCTGATCCTGTCCGGCCCCCTCTACCGGGGGGAGGGCTTCTTCATGCCCATCCTGCTGGCCGTCTCCCTGCTGCTGGTTGGGCCGGCCTGGTGCAGCCACCTGTGCTACATCGGGGCCTGGGACGACAGGATGGCCAGGCTGCATGCCGGCAAGCCCCGGCCGCTGCCCGCCTGGGCACCGCGCCTGCGGGCCGCGCTGCTGACGTCCGCCGTCGCGGCGCCCCTGGCCCTGCGCGCCCTGGGCGTGGGCTGGACGTGGGGCCTCGGCCTGGCCGCGGCGTTCGGCCTGGGCGGGGTCGCCGTCATGGCACTGGCCTCGCGCACAAGCGGCACCATGGTCCACTGCACGGCCTGGTGCCCCATCGGCCTGCTGAACAATCTCGCGGGCCGCGTCCTGCCTTGGCGTGTGACCATCGACAGTTCCTGCACGGGCTGCGGCCTGTGCGCCAGGGCCTGCCGCTACAACGCCCTGACCAGGGCCGACCTGGAACGAAAGCGCCCCGGCCTGAGCTGCTCCCTGTGCGGCGACTGCCTGCCGCGCTGCCCCCACGGGCACCTGGGCTACAGCTTTCCGGGACTGACCGCCACGCGGGCCCGGCAGGCCTTCATCGTCCTCGTCACCGCCCTGCATACGGTCTTCCTGGCCGTGGCCCGCATCTGACGACCTGTGGGACGCGCGATGGCTTCGGACAGTCCGCGGTTTCGCAGCATTCAGGACAGCCTAATACCTGTCCAGCACCCGCTCCTTCTCCGAAAAGTCCCAATCCTTCAGGCCCAGGGCCACGAGGATGTCGTCGACCAGCTCCTCCACGCTCCGGTGGGCCTGGAGCATATGGTCCATGCTGGCCATGTACAGGGGCTCGCGCTCGGACATGACGGCGGCCACCTCGTCATGGAGCTCAAGGGGGGTCAGGGCGGGGCGCTGGGCGGCGTTCGGGTCCCGCGCCAGACGGCCGACCAGCAGTGCCGCATCGGCGGCCAGATAGAAACTCACGCCCGTGCGGTACATGAGGTCGCGGTTGGCCGGGTCCAGGACGATCCCGCCCCCCGTGGCCACGACCTTGCCCGGCAGCGCCGCGGCCCTGGCCAGGGCCTCGGACTCCAGGCGGCGAAAGCCGTCCCAGCCCTCACCGGCCACGATGGCCTCGATGCTCCTCCCCGCCGCCTCGACCACCATGGCGTCGGTGTCCACACAGGCACAGTCGAGGGCCCGGGCCAACGCCCTGCCAACGGTGGTCTTGCCGCTGGCGCGCAAGCCGAGCAGGTAGATGTTTTTCTCCCGCAGGGAAAAGGGGGCCCGTTTGAACTGTCCGGGCCGGAAGGTCATGCTGACACCCTCGTCCTCTATCTCGACCTTCTTTTTGATGAATGTCGTCATGGTCGTCCTCCTTACGTGATGCGGGTTCCGGAATCCTTCAAAAAGGACGAAATTGCAACGCGCAATACTGGCCGGTCCGTACATTGACGGCCAAACGCAACTCGGGCTAGCATTTACTCTGCAACCTTTCACCCCTTACAAGGATCATCCATGAAGGCCTTGAAAACCCTGCCCGTCCTCCTGCTGCTGCTCCTCGCCCCCCTGACCCTCATGGCCCAGGGCCTCGAAAAAGCCGGCGTCCAGGATCTGCGCCAGCTCATCGACGCGAACAAGGGGCGGGTTTTGATCGTCAACTACTGGGCCACCTGGTGCAGCCCCTGCGTGAAGGAGTTCCCGGGGCTCATGAACGTGCGCAAGGAATTCGCCGAGAGCGACCTGCACATCGTGGGCATCTCCGTGGACTACAACCCGCGGCCCGTGGAAAATTTCATCAAGCAGAACAAGGTCAACTTCCCCATCCTGCTCGACGACGGGTCCATCAGCGAAATGCTCGACATCGGATCCATCCCCAGAACCCTCATCTACGACCGCCAGGGGAAGAAGGTGCTCGACCACCTCGGGTTCATCTCCGAGGAAAGCTTCCGCCACGTGGTACAGAGGCTCCTGGAAACATCATGAAGATCCTCGCGGAGCTGGCCGAACAGGCGATCCTGGAGGCCCAGCGGCGCGGCGAGTTCGACGGGCTGCAGGGCCAGGGCAGGCCCCTGCCCGACGAGTCGGACCCCTTCATGCCCGAGACGTTGCGCATGGCCTACAAGCTGCTCAAGAACGCCGGCTACGTGCCCGAAGAAATCCAGGCCCAGCGTGAGATCCGCTCTCTCATCGAATGCCTGGAGCAGGAGACGGACGAATTGCGGAAGATGCGCCAGATCCAGAAGGTCCAGCTCTTCCTGGCCCGGGCCAAGATTCGCCACGGCGGGCTCCTGCAGGAAGAAAACGAGGCCTATTTCCGGAAAGTGGTGGCCCGCACCACGCTCAACAGGGACAAAAGTTCATGAACCGACGCACCATGCTCAGGGCCGCCCTGGCCCCCCTCCTGCTGCCCCTGCTGGGCGGAGCGGCGCAAGCCGTTCCCCTGTCCGAGGTGTCCGAAATCCGGGTCATCCAGACCAAGGACCCGGCGCGCACCCTGGAGCGGGTGTCCGCCCCGGGCTATGCCCACGCCCTGGCCCAGTCGGTGCTGGCTTTCGTCATCGAGGGCTACCCGAAGGGGAACCTCCCGGTCTGGAAAAAGCCCCTGTCCCAGGTGGACCTGCACACGCGCATCCCGCTCATCTGCGACCAGGTGGTGCAAGGCGTCATCCGCCATGCGTCCGTCCACCCCGTGGACCCGTGCTGGATCATGGGCCAGATGATGGCCGAATCCTTTTTCTGCGAGTTCGCCGTGTCCTCGGCCCTGGCCGTGGGCCCCTGCCAGTTCATCGCCGCCACGGCCCGGGGCTACGGCATGGTCTGCGCCGACGACCACGGCCAGCCTGCGGGCTTTGCCCGACGCCAGGACCTGGAACCCGAATTCGGGCAGATGTCCGCCCAGCGCGAGCAGATGCGCGCACTGCGACGCGAGCAGCCCGAGCTCTTCAACAACCCCGCCAGGCTCCTGCGCAGCCTGCTCAACAGCCTGGCCGCAGGCAAACCTCCGACCTCGGCCGGCACCTACGCCCTGGCCCTGGACCGCATGGAGCTCCTGCAGGCCCGCTACGCCATGGCCCGGGACAACTGCCGGCTCTACATGGAGGAGAATTTCAAGGACCGCTCGATTTTCAACCCGCAGGACGCGGCCTTTTTCGAAAAATTCGACCAGCGAGTCCTCTACCCGCACTGCGTGAATGCCATGGTCCGCATGATGGCCGAGAACCTGCGCTCGCGCAGCGGCAACATCCTGGCGGCCACGGCCGGCTACAACGCGGGGCTGGGCAACACGGACTACTCCAAGGCCGGCATCTACGAACCCTACGGGCGCATCCCGAATTTCGCCGAGACCGTGGACTACGTCAGCAAGATCCTGGTCAACCACTACGAAATCGCCCGCCGCATGGGCTGAGCGCGAGGCCCCATGAACCCGTCCAAAGTACGGCGCGACCGCCTGGAACACCTGACCGACCTGCCCAACATCGGCCCGGCCATGGCCCGGGACCTGCGCCTGCTGGGCTTCGAGCGCCCCGGCCAGCTCGAGGGCCAGGACCCGCACGCCCTCTACGACCGCCTCTGCGAACTGACCGGAGCGCGCCAGGACCCATGCGTGCTGGACGTCCTCGTATCCGTGACCCGGTTCATGGACGGCGAGGAGCCCAGACCGTGGTGGTTCTACAC
>CALMTS010000457.1 GCA_937872685.1 uncultured Desulfomicrobium sp. | reverse complement strand
CTGGCAAGGAGCGAGCCGATTTTCGAGGGTGAAGTGTAGCCGCCTACATGAGCCCGCGAAAATCGGAGAACAACACAATCCAGAACGGATTTTTCAACTCCCCCAGGCCGTTCAAAAACCGTTCTGGCAAGGAGCGAGCCGATTTTCGAGGGTGAAGTGTAGCCGCCTACATGAGCCCTTGAAAATCGGGGAGCGACGCAGTCCAGAACGGATTTTTCAACGGCCTGGCTCCCATTCCCAGAGGGGCAGGCGCATTTCCACGAGCTCCTCCTCGTAGTTGTGCGCCACCGCCAACCCGAAACGCTTGGCCAGGGCGATCATGCCCTTGTTGCGCGGCATGGTCTGGCCTTCGAGGTAGCGGGTTCCGCGGCTCTTGCAGTAGCGGATCATCTTTTCGAAGAGCAGCGACCCCAGGCCCGAGCCCTTCATGTCCGAGCGCACGATGATGGCGAACTCGGCCGCGGAGTTGTCGGGCTTGGTGGATGTGCGCACCACGCCCAGGGTTTCGGGGTTGCCGTCGACAAGGTGGGTGGCGATGAAGGCCATCTCGCGGTCGTAGTCGATCTGGGTGAACTTGGGCATGTCGCTCAGGACGAAATTCTGGACCAGGCCGAAGAAACGCAGCCGCAGATCCTCCTCGGAGAGGTTGTGGATGAACTCGAGGTGGGCCTGGGCGTCTTCGGGGCGGATGGGCCGCAGGAGAATCTGCTCGCCGTTCTTGAGCCGCACGCATTCTTCCAGCTCCCGCGGATAGGGCCGGATGGCCAGGCGCTCGGGTCCGGTGGAGGTGGCGGGCTGGATCCAGATGCGCGCGCCCAGGGCCAGGACGCCCTGCTCGTCGGCGAAGATGGGGTTCATCTCCAGGGTGACGATCTGGGGCAGGTCGATGACCATCTGGCTGATCTGGATGAGGGCCAGGCAGATGTCGTCGATGTCGGCCGCGGCCTGGCGCCGGGAGCCCTGGAGCAGTTTGTAGATGCGCGTGCGGGCGATGAGCTCCTTGGCCAGGCCCATGTTCAGGGGCGGCAGGGCCATGGCGTGGTCGTTGATGACCGGGGCGGACACGCCGCCGTGGCCGAAGCGCAGGATGGGGCCGAAGACCTTGTCGGCGAAGACGGAGATGAAGAGTTCGTGGGCTCCGGGACGGCGTCCCATCTTCTGCACGGTGAAGCCCTCGATGTAGGCGTTGGGCACCTGCGAATGGACGCGGGCGGACATGTTGGCCGCGGCCTCGAAGACGAGGTCCGGGGTGGTCAGGTCCAGGGCGATGCCGCCGATGTCGAAGGGCTGCTCGATCTGCGGCGAGCGGATCTTGAGGGCCACGGGGAAGCCGATCTCCGAAGCCGCCTCCACGGCCTGCATGGCGGATTTGCAGATGCGCGTCTCGACCACGGGCACGCCGTAGGAGGCCAGGACCTGCCGGGACTCCTCCTCGGACAACTGGCTCCGCCCCTCGGCCAGGGCGGTCCGGACGATTTCCAGGGCATGCTCCGTGTCGGGGAAGAAATCCGCGGGCAGGGAGTCGGGGGTCTGCATGAGGATCTTCTGGGTGCGCTTGTAGCGCAGCATGTGCAGGTAGGCCATGATGGCCTTGCCCGGACGGTCGAAGACCGGGATGGCGGCTTCCTCGAAGATGTCCTTGGTGTCGCGCACGGTCTCTTCGCCGAGCCAGTTGGCCAGCACCAGGCAGCGGCTGGTCTTGGCCACCTGGGTCACGGCCTGGGCGATCTCGACGCTGGACGCCCCCTGGAAGGGCACATGCAGGATGAGCACGCAGCCTACGTCCTTGGCGCGCACCAGCACGCTCAGCACGCGTGCGTAATCCTCGGCCGAGGCGTTGTAGGGCAGGGTCACGGGGTTGTCGGAGCAACGCTCGGGGCCGAGAATCTCCTCCAGCTTGAGCTGGGTTTCCTCGGTGATGGCGGCCAGCTCCCCCCCGCCGCTGATGAGGGCGTCGGCGGCCAGCAGGCCGATGCTCTGGCCGTTGGTCATGATGGCCAGGCCGTTGCCGCGCAGGGGCTTGTAGTTGGCCAGGGTGCGGGCGCCCTCGAAAAGGGAGTCGATGTCGTCCACGCGGACCATGCCGGCGCGGCGGAAGGCGGCGTCGTAGATCTGGTCCTGGTCCATCTCGGTCAGTTCGCTGGCGGCGTCGCGCAGCTCGCAGGGCAGGCGGCGCGGGCGGATGACGAGGATGGGCTTGTTGCGGGCGCTGGCCCGGGCCGCGGACATGAAACGCCGCGCGTCCTGAATGTTCTCGACGTAGAGAAGGATGGCCTTGGTGGCCGGGTCCGAGCCGAGGTAGTCGAGGACGGAGCTGAAATCGACGTCGAGCTGGCGGCCCAGGGAGATGCAGTGCGAAAAGCCGACATTGTTGGTCCGGGCCCAGTCGAGGACCGATTCGAAGAGGCTGTCGGACTGGGTGACGAAGGCGATGCGGCCTTCCTTGGCGCCCACGCGCGAAAGGCTGGCGTTGACGCCCGAGGCGGGCACGATCATGCCCAGGCTCCCGGGCCCCAGGACGCGGATGTCCTTGTCGCGGATGACCTGGCGGATCTGCTCGTCCATCTGCACCTTCTGCGGCCCTTCGAGGAGGGAGTAGCCGGGGTCCATGATGACGGCCACGTGTGTGCCGTTGTCGGCCAGCTCGGCCAGGCGGGCCGGAGCGTCGAAGACGGAGGAGCAGATGATGGCCATGTCCGGGGTCAGGGGCAGCGACTTGACGTCCACGTAGGAGAGCACGCCGAAGATGGCCTCCTGGGCGCCGGACACGGGCAACACGGGCCCCAGGAACTTGCCGGACATGAGGTTGCGCATGAGGGTGGCGCTGACGGAATTGGGGTCGCGCGAGGCGCCGATGATGGCCAGGGAATTGGGCTTGAACAACAGATCCAGGTGTTTGACGCTCATCGTCCGAAAAGCTCCGTTTACCGACTGAAGGAATGGCGCGGTTTCCGTTAACCGCCAATTTCAGCCATTTACCAGAAAAGGAGGGAAAACAAAATTCATTTCTTCTAGACAGAATTGCAGTTATTGTCCGTACTCAAAGGACGAACCACCAGCACAACAAGGAGGAACTCCCTATGACCCCTGAAAATATCGAGAGCCTGCAGCACGAACAGCGCCTCTTCACCCCCCCCGCCGCCCCCCGCGCGCACATTCCGGACATGGCCACCTACGAGGAGCATTTCCGCCGCGCCGACCAGGACCCGGAGGGATACTGGGGCGACAGGGCCAGGGAGCTCGTCAGCTGGTTCAAGCCGTTTGACAAGGTCATGGACTGCGATTTCAAGGAGCCCCGCATCAACTGGTTCGTGAACGGCAAGCTCAACGTCAGCTACAACTGCCTCGACCGGCATGTGGAGAACGGCCTGGGCGACAAGACGGCCATAATCTGGCAGGGCGAGCCCGAGGAAGACGTCCGCCACATCACCTTCCGCGAACTGCTGGCCGACGTGGTGCGCTTCGCCAACATCCTGAAGAAGCACGGCGTCTCCCGCGGCGACCGCGTGGCCCTGTACATGCCCATGGTGCCGGAACTGGCCGTGGCCATGCTGGCCTGCACGCGCATCGGTGCGACCCACTCCATCGTCTTCGCCGGCTTCTCGGCCCACAGCCTCATGAACCGCATCCAGGACTGCGAGGCCAAGGTGCTGGTCACGGCCGACGCCGTGCTGCGCGCGGGCAAGAAGATCCCCCTCAAGGGCAATGTCGACGAAGCCCTGGAAGGCTGCCCCAGCGTGACGAGCTGCATCGTTCTCAAGCGCGCCGGCATCGGCATCAACATGGTCGAAGGCCGGGACCACTGGTGGCATGACGTCATGGCCGACCCGAACATCGCCGAGACCTGCCCCTGCGAACCCATGGACGCCGAGGACATGCTCTTCATCCTCTACACCAGCGGTTCCACGGGCAAGCCCAAGGGCGTTGTGCACACCACGGGCGGCTACCTGACATACGCGGCGCACACCACGCAGTACGTCTTCAACCTGTTCGACGACGACATCCACTTCTGCACGGCCGACGTCGGCTGGATCACCGGCCACACCTACATCGTGTACGGCCCCCTGGCCTTGGGCGTGACCTCCCTCATGTTCGAGGGCGTGCCTTCGTACCCCGACCCGTCGCGCTTCTGGCAACTGGTCGAGAAATTCAAGGTCACGAGCTTCTACACCGCGCCCACGGTCATCCGCGCCCTCATGCGCGACGGCGTGGAGTGGACCCAGAAGAACGACCTCTCCTCCCTGCGCGTCCTGGGCAGCGTGGGCGAGCCCATCAACCCCGAAGCCTGGATGTGGTACCATGCGAATGTCGGCAAATCGAAGCTGCCCGTGGTCGACACCTGGTGGCAGACGGAGACGGGCGGCATCCTCATCACGGCCCTGCCCTTCGCCACGCCGCTGAAGCCGGGCTCGGCCGCCCTGCCCCTGCCGGGCGTGCACGCGCGCATCGTGGACAACGACGGCGTGCCCACCGCCGCCAACGCGGGCGGCAATCTGGTCATCGAGCGCCCGTGGCCGGGCATGCTGCGCGGCGTCTTCGGGGACCCGGAGCGCTTCCGCCAGCAGTACTTCGACCGCTTCCCGGGCCGCTACGAATCCGGCGACGGCGCGCGCCAGGACCAGGACGGGTATTTCTGGATCATGGGCCGTCTGGACGACGTCATCAACGTCTCGGGCCACCGCCTGGGCACGGCCGAAATCGAATCCGCCCTGGTCTCCCACCCGGCCGTGGCCGAGGCCGCCGTGGTCGGCATGCCGCACGAGATCAAGGGCCAGGCCATCTACGCCTACGTCACCCTGCGGGCCGATGTGGACGAGTCCGACGACCTGATCAAGGCCCTGCGCAACCATGTGCGCAAGGAGATCGGGCCCCTGGCCTCGCCCGAGGTCATCCAGTTCACCGTAGGCCTGCCCAAGACCCGCAGCGGCAAGATCATGCGCCGCGTGTTGCGCAAGATCACGGCCGGTTCCACCAGCATGGAGGATTTCGGCGACACCTCGACCCTCGCCGATCCTTCGGTCATTCAGGATTTGATCGCCGGAAGAAACATCTGACCCCAGGATGCCGGTTTTCATATCTCCCTCGGGCGCATCCGCAAGGATGCGCCCTTTTTCTTGACGGCCGGAAAAAATGAGTAAATAAATACTCACCCACATGAGGAGGAGTACCCATGTCACGACCTGTCATGAAACGCGAGATCATCGAAGAATCTGCCATACGCCTCTTTGCCACCAAAGGACTGGCGCGCACGACCATCAAGGACATCGCCGCGGCGGCCGGCGTGACCGAGGGAGCCCTGTACCGCTGGTACGACGGCAAGGAGGAGATGGCCTGGAAGCTCTTCAACCGCGAACTCGACCAGTTCACCCGCCTGGTCTCGGACGTGCTCTTCGACGACCGCATGTCCTTCGACCTGCGTCTGGGCCTGGCCGTGCAGACCATCTACGATTACTATCAATACAATAGCGACCAGTTCGCCTTCATCCTGCTGACCCAGCACGGGTTCCCCGAGGACAAGCTGCTGACGCGCGAGACCGAGCCCATGAACCTGGCCGTGAACTTCGTGGGCGAGGCCATGGGCGCCGGGGAGATCGAGCCCTGCGACGCGGACCTGTACGCGGGCCTGCTCATGGGGGTCATCATGCAGCCCCTGGTCCTGCACCGCTACGGCAAGATCGAGCTATCGCCCGAGACCCCGGGACTGGTCACCTCGGCCTGCCTGCGCATGCTGGGCTTCCAGTCATGAACGCGCCCGCCCACCGCAGGCTGTTCGCGATCCGCGGTTTCGCGCCCTACCTCTCGGTCGTGCTCATCAACGCCATGATCGACCTCGGGCACAAGATCGTCATCCAGAACACGGTCTTCAAGTGCTACGACGGCTCGGTCCAGATCGGGCTGACGGCGCTGGTCAACGCCTGCATCCTGCTGCCCTTCATCATGTTCTTCACCCCGGCCGGGTTTCTGGCGGACCGCTTCTCCAAGCACAAGGTCATGCGCTGGACGGCCTTCTTCGCCGTGCCGCTGACGGCCCTGATCTACGGCAGCTACCTGCTGGGCTGGTTCGAGGCGGCCTTCGCCCTGACCCTGATCCTGGCCGCCCAGTCGGCCTTCTATTCGCCGGCCAAGTACGGGTACATCAAGGAGATGGCCGGCAAGGACAACCTGGGCATGGCCAACGGCGTGGTCCAGGCCGTGACCATCGTCGCCATCCTGCTGGGCGGCGTGCTCTTTTCCGTGCTTTTCGAAGCGCTCATCGGCGACGCCACGACCAAGGACGGCATCCTGCGCGCCATCGCGCCCAGCGGCCTGGTCCTCTTCGCCGGGGCCGTGGCCCAGACGCTGGTCGCCCTGCGCATTCCCGGGTACAAGGCCGGCGACAGCAGCCTGCGCCTGGACCCCAGGACCTATGTGTGCGGCGAATACCTCAAGCAGAACTTGAAGAATATTCGCGACAACGAGACCATCTGGCTCTCGGTCCTGGGCCTGTCCCTGTTCTGGGCCGTGAACCAGGTGCTTTTCGCCGCCTTCGGGGCGCACCTCAAGGAATCGGCCGGGGTGACCTCCACGGTCGTCGCCCAGGGGCTCTTGGCCATCGGCGGCGTGGGCATCATCGCCGGGTCCATCACGGCCGGGCGGCTGTCGCGCACCTACATCGAGACGGGCGTCATCCCCCTGGCGGCCGTGGGCATGACGGCCTGCCTGGCCCTCATCCCGGCCATGACCGACACCGTGGCCCTGGGCCTGCTGCTGACCGTGTACGGTTTCTTCGGCGGCCTCTTCGTGGTGCCGCTCAACGCCCTGATCCAGTTCAACGCCGAGGATTCGGACCTGGGCACCATCCTGGCCGGGAACAATTTCATCCAGAACGTGGCCATGCTGACCTTCCTGTGCGGCACGGTGCTGGCGTCCCTGACGGGGCTGGCCAGCGTGCCCATCATCCTGGCCCTGGCGGCCATCATGGGCCTGGGTTCCTTCCAGACCCTGCGCCGCCTGCCCCAGTCCATGATGCGCTTCCTGCTGCGCGTGGTCTTTGCCCAGCGCTACCGCCTGACGGTCAGCGGCCTGAACCACATCCCCTCCCGGGGCGGCGTGCTGCTCTTGGGCAACCACGCCAGCTGGATCGACTGGGCCGTGCTGCACCTGGCCGTGCCGCGGCCCGTGCGCTTCGTCATGACGCGGCGCTACTACGACCGCTGGTACATCCGCTGGTTCCTGGACCTCTACCGGGTCATCCCCATCACCTCCACGGCGGCCAGCAAGTCCGCGTTGCGCACCATTTCCGAGACCCTCAAAAACGGCGAGTGCGTGGTCCTCTTCCCCGAGGGCGCCATCAGCCGCAACGGCCAGCTCGGGCCCTTCCGGCGCGGGTACGCCATCCCGGCCACCCAGGCCGGCTGCCCCATCATCCCCTTCTACCTGCGCGGCCTGTGGGGCAGCCGCTGGTCCGCCGTGAGCCGCCATTTCCGGCGCAACACCAACGGCCCCCTGGCCCGCGACGTGAACCTGTGCTTCGGCCCGCCCCTGCCGCCTTCGGCCTCGCCCCAGGAGGTCAAGGACGCCGTGCACCGCATGTCCATCCTGGCCTGGCAGGAGTTCGCGTCCACCCAGCCCTCCATTCCCGTCAAATGGCTGCAGGCCGTGCGCCGCGCCCCGGCCCGCCTGGCCGTGGCCGACTCCACGGGCGCGCGCCTCACGGGCGAGGAGCTGGCCCTGTGCGCCCTGCGCCTGGCGCGCGCCGTGGCCGCGAAACCCGGCGCCAACGTGGGCGTCATGCTGCCGCCCGGCGCCCTGGGCACCCTGGCCAACATGGCCGTGCTCATGGCCGGCAAGACCGTGGTCAATGTCGATCCGGGTCTCGAAGCGGAGGCGTTCCACGGCTGCCTGCGGCAGGCCGGGGTGCAGACCGTGCTGGGGAAGGCGGATTCTGTGGAAGTGCCCGAAGGGGTTGAGGTTCTGGACTGCGCGGAATTCATGGACGCACGCCGGGCCCTCGGGAAGGGCTGGGCGGACAGGGTGCTGCTGCGCGTGCTGCGGGGAGGGTTGGTGCGCTTCCTGCTGCCTGGACGGTCGAAGGCCGGGGACACGGCGGCCATTGTGTTCGCGGCGCGCGGCGACGGGTTTGCCGGCGTGCGCCTGAGCCATGCGAACATCATCACCAATGCCCGCCAGGTGGCCTCGCTCTTCCCGCCGCGGGGCGACGACGTGCTGCTGACGGGCATGCCCCTGCACGACGCCCTGGGGCTGACCATGACCATGTTCCTGCCGCTGCTGGAATCCGTGCCCGTGGTCTGCCACCACGACGACAGGGACGCGCGGGTCATGGCCCGGCTCTGCGTGGAGTTCGAAGCCACCATGCTCTGCGCCGACCCAGGGGCGCTGGCGGCCTATACCGGAAACGACGCCGTGCATCCCCTCATGTTCGCCTCCCTGCGTTTCGTGCTCTCGGGCGGGGAGGAACTCGGAAACGAATGCGTGCAGGCCTTCCGCCAGAAGTTCGGCCTGATCATCCACGACGGCTACGGCACCTCCGAGACCACGCCCGTAGCCACGGTCAACGCCCCCGATGTGCTCAACCCCGTGGACATGACCGTGCAGCAGGGACGCAAGCCCGGCACCGTGGGGCTGCCCCTGCCCGGCTCGGCCCTGCGCATCGTGCACCCCGAAACCCTGGAAGACCTGCCCCACGGCGAGACCGGCCGCATCCTCATCGGCGGCACCCAGGTCATGCAGGGGTATCTGGGCCGGAAGGACGGCGACGGCACCATCGAACGCGACGGCATCCGCTGGTTCGTCACGCCCGATCTCGGCCGCCTGGACGAGGACGGCTTCCTGGTGCTTGCGGCCGTCGCCGGCAGGGAATCCGGACCAAAACAGTCCGAGCAGCCTTGAGTTTCGGGCCGCATCGGTTTAGGGCTCGCACCGGACGGCAAACGTCACGAGAAGGAGAATCATGATCACCGTACGCCTCGAACCAGAGAACAAGGAATTCACCATGGACCGCCCCGGAACGGTCGCCCTGCTGCTGCTCAAGGTCGGCCGCAAGCCCGGCCGTGCCCTCGTCATCCGCGACGGCGGGCTCCTCACGCCCGACCTGAACCTCAGGGACGGCGACCACATCACCGTGCGCGACGTCGGGTCCAGGGGGTAGCCATGAAGTGCAAACGCTGCAAAGTCCCCGCCGTCGTCGCCCTGCCCAGCCACCACACGGCTTTCTGCCGCGAGTGCTTCCTGGTCTTCGCCCGCCGCCTGGTGGAGCGGGCCATCAAGGAACACGGCATGTTCACCTTCGAGGACCGCATTCTCATCGCCATCTCCGGCGGCAAGGACTCCCTGGCCCTGTCCTGGATGCTCAAGGACATGGGCTACTCCATCGAGGGCCTGCACATCGACCTGGGCATCCCCGAGTCCTCGCCCATCGCCCGCGACCACACCGAGCGCTTCTGCGCAAAGCACGACATCCCCCTGCACGTCATCGAGACGGCCTCCATGGGCCTGGCCATGTGCGACGTGAAGAAGCGCGTGAAGCGGCCCATCTGCTCGGTCTGCGGCCAGACCAAGCGCTACCTCTTCAACCAGTTCGCCCGCGAGAACGGCTTCACGGTCCTGGCCACGGGCCACAACCTCGACGACGAGACATCGCGCCTCTTCGCCAACGTCATGCGCTGGGACGTGGAATTTTTGAGCGACCAGGGCCCGGTCATGCCTGCCGACGGCAACTTCGCCAAGAAGGTCAAGCCGCTGTTCCGCATGTCCGAGTTCGAGACCGCCAACCTCTGCTTCCTGGCCGGCATCGACTACGGTTACGCGCCCTGCCCCTACAGCTCCAAGGCCAGCTTCCCCATCTACAAGAAGCTTCTGTCCGACCTGGAAGACATCCAGCCCGGCCGCAAGATCCGCTTCTACGACGGCTTCCTCAAGGACGGCCGCCCCGGCTTCGCCCCCCGCGGCGAAACCACGGTCAGCGTCCAGCCCTGCACCATCTGCGGCTACCCGACCTCGGCGGGAGAATGCGGGGTGTGCCGGCTGAAGGCGACCATGAACGGGGACACCGCGCCAGCCGATTGATGAGCACTCAAGGATTTCACGCCCGGCCGGTCAGGCGGAGCGTGAAATCCTTCTTCCTGCCT
>CALMTS010000456.1 GCA_937872685.1 uncultured Desulfomicrobium sp. | reverse complement strand
GGCTCCTTCTCCCTCGGAGGTTCCCTCCTGGGCGCGGTCATGTTCGATTTCTCGGGCCAGACGCCCGTCGCGCACCTCAATGCCGGGGACGGCGTGGACACAGCCACCCTGGACGCCGACACGGCCCTGGCCTCCCTGGGCGTCAGCCCGCGGACCATCACGGTCTCCACGCTGCTCAGCACCCTGAACCTGGGCCAGGGCGTGGACACGGTCTTCGGCAAGGACCTGCGCCTCGTCCTGTCCAACGACGACACCGTGGACGTGGACCTCGGCGCCGCCGCCACGGTGGGCGACGTCATCGCCGCCATCAATGCCGCGGACGCGCGCGTCACGGCGGCCGTCAACGCCGAGGGCAACGGCCTGACCCTGACGGACACGGCGGGCGGGGCGACCTCCCTGTCCGTGATCAACCTGAACGGCTCCACGGCGGCCACGGACCTGGGCCTCGACGATGTCTACACCGGCGCGACCCTCCAGGGCCGCACCCTGGTCAACGACCTGCGCTTCACCCTGTCCGACGGCACGGTCTTCGTGGTCAGCCTGAGCGGCGCGGCCACGGTCCAGGACGCCCTGGACCGCATCAACGCGTCGAGCACCCTGGTCGACGCGTCGATCAATGACGCCGGCAACGGCTTCGTCATCCGAGACATCGCGGACGGAGACGGCGACCTCGAGATCGAGAGCCTCTACGGCACCGGCGCGGCCGAGGCCCTGGGCATCGCGGGCGAAGGCAGCGGGCCGGAACTGGGCGGATCCTCCCTGCTGGACAACCTGCGCATCACCCTGCGCGACGGCACGGTGGTGGACGTGAACATCGGCGACGCGGCCACGGTCCAGGACATCCTGGACGCCATCACCGGCGCCCACGCCAACCTCACGGCGAGCATCAGCGGATACGGCATCACCGTGACCGACGCCTCGGGCGGGCTCGGCACTTTCAGCATCGAGAGCCTGAACGGATGCACGGCGGCCGAGGACCTGGGTCTGGCGCAGAGCGCGGCGGCTTCCTCCATCGCGGGGACCGCCCTGGCCTCCGGCGTGGTATCGGGCCAGTTCACCAACATCGCCAATGTCGTGGGCGGCGCGGCCGGCGACCGGATCTCCGGCTCTGCGGACGGCCAGACCCTGACCGGCGGCGAGGGCGGGGACACCTTCGTTTTCGACGACGGCTGGGGAGCCGACACCGTCGAGGACCTGGGCACGGCGGGTGTCGACACCCTCGATTTTTCCGCGGTCGGCGCGAACCTGACCTTCACTTTCCACGCCGCCGGCGGCGTATCCGTGACCGACGGAACCAACACGCTGGCGCAGACCGATGCAGTCGAGAAGATCATCGGCGGCTCCGGGAACAACACGTTCGTCTTCGAGGACGCGGCCGAATTCGGCGGGACCATCGACGGCGGCAGCGGCACGTCCACCCTGGACTACTCGGCCTGGACCACGGCCGTGAACGTGGACCTGGCGGCCGGGACGGCCACGGGCACCGAAGGCGTCGGCGGCATCGACCGGGTCATCGGCGGTTCCGGGGACGACGTCCTGACGGGCGATGCCGGCGCCAACGCCCTGACCGGCGGCGCGGGCGCGGACATCCTGAGCGGCGGGGGCGGGGCCGACACCCTGACCGGCGGCGCGGGCGACGACACCTACGTCATGAACCCGTCCGCGGGCACCGTGGCGGTCATCGAGGCCGCGGGCGGCGGCACGGACACCCTGGACTACACGGGGTATGCGGGAACCGTCGCGTTCAACCTGCAGGCCGGCACGGCCACGGGCGCCTCGACGGCGGCCAACGTCGAACAGGTCCTGGGCGGGGAGGGCGACGACACCTGGACCGGCAACGCGGCCGACAACACCTTCGCCTTCGCCGACGGCTGGGGCAACGACACCGTGACCGACCCGTCGAACACGGACAACGACACCCTCGATTTTTCCGCCGTCACGGCGGACCTGACCTTCACCTTCAACGCGGACACGCCCAGGACCGTGTCCGTGGGCGATGACGCCGGCAACACGGTCGGCGGCGCCTCCGGCGGGGTCGCGCGGGTCAGGACCCTCGTCTCCGGCACGGGCAACGACACCTTCGTCTTCCGGAACGGCTGGGGCAGCTACACCATCGCCGACGCCGGCGGCACGGATTACGACACCCTCGATTTCTCGGCCGTGACGGCCGACCTGACCTTCACCTTCCACGCCGACGGCACCGTGTCCGTGACCGACGGCGCCAACACCCTGGGCAACTCCGCCGGCATCGACACCGTCGTCGGCGGCCGGGGCGAGAACCGCTTCGTCTTCGAGGACTCGGCTGTCTTCGACGGCTACATCGAAGGCGGCCCCGCGGGCAGCACCAACATTCTCGACTACTCGGCCTGGACCACGGCCGTGACCGTGGACCTGACCGACATGGACAGGCCCGCCTCCGACGGCACCCTCAAGGCCGGCACGGCCACGGGCGTCATGGGCATAAACGGCATCCAGGAGGTCGTGGGCGGTTCGACGTCGGCCGACATCCTCATCGGTTTCGGTCAGGACAACGAGTGGACCGTCTCGGGCGCGAATTCCGGCGACATCAACGGCGCGTTGACCTTCTCCGGCATGGAGACGCTGGTGGGCCAGGACGGCCATGACGACACCTTCGTCATCCGGGACGGGGCGGGCGTCGACGGCGCCGTCATCGGCAGCGTGGCCGACGGCGCAGCGGGCCTGGACGCCATCCGTGTGGAAGGCTCCTCCACGGATGTCTTTCATTACGTCTCCGGCGTGGATTCAGGCGCCATCGTGCGCGACGGCCAGATGCTCGACTATGCGGGCATCGAGTGGGTGGACGACGCGTCCACGGCCACGGCCCGCACCTTCGACTACGTGGCCGACCAGACGGCCTCCGTGTCCTTCACGGGGCTGTTGTCCGCAGGGCAGGAGTGGGGCCTGCTGGTCAACGGCGTGGAGTACTCCCATACCGTGTCCGGCCTGCAGAGCATGGCCGACGTGGTGGCCGGGCTGGCCGCGCAGCTGGCGGCGGCCGGGTATCTGGCCAGCGCCCAGGGCAACACCCTGACCGTTTCCAGGCTTGCAGGCGCGGGCCTCGACGTGTCCGCCGTGCGCGCGGACTCGTCCTCGACCATCCCGGTCAGCGCTCTGGTGTCCATCGAGGCCTCGACGGCCGTGCAGACCGGCATGCGCATCGGGCGCGACGATGCCACGGGCAAGCTTGGCGTCTTCAGTCTGAACAACACCTTCGGGTATTTCCAGTTTTCGGATTCCGGCACCCTGAGCGTCAGCGGCGGGGCCGGCGACGACTCGTTCTCCGTGGGGCGGACAGGCGTGGTCCTGGCCATCGACGGCGAGGGCGGGACGGACACCATCGCCCATGACGTGCAGGCCGGAACCTCGGCCACGGTCGATGCGGCTTCGGCCGCGGCCGCGACCCTGGTCTTCAGCGGCGTGCCCCGGACCGGGGAGACGTGGACCGTCACCCTGACCACGACCGTGGACGGCGAGGACGCGGTTACGGAGTTCAGCCACACGGTGGCCAGCGGCCAGACCCTGGCCCAGGTGGTCGAGGCCCTGGCGGCCCTGATCAATACCTCCTCCGATTACGCCGCGGGGGCCGAGGGAGCGACCCTGGCCGTGACCCTGACGGCCGGCGGCGACCTGGACGTCTCGGCCGAACTGCTGGCGGCGGCGCAGAGCGGCGTGTTCGCCGCGAGCGCCACGACCACGGCCGTGACCCTGAGCGGGACGCCGGTCCAGGGGCAGGCATGGACCCTGACCGTGGACGGGACCGAGTTCACCCACACCGTCGAGGCAGGCCAGGGCCTGGCCGACGTGCAGGCCGCCCTGGCCGCCCTGGTCAACGACGCCTCGGGCTATGCCGCCGGGGCGACGGGCGGCGTCATCACCATCGTCAAATTTTCCGGCGACGCCCTGCGGGTGAGCGCCGACCTGCCCGGCGGCGTGACCTCCGTGGTCGCGCCCTTCGAGGGCGGGACGAGCGTGGTCGAACTGGACGGCGATCCGGTCCAGGGCGAAACCTGGACCGTCACCGTGGGCGGCACGGAGTACAGCCACGACGTGCTCGCAGGCGAGGACTGGGACACCGTGGCCCTGGATCTGGCCGGCCAGATCGAGGCCGGCGGCCATGCCGTGGCCATCAAGGAACAGTATCTCGTCATCACCGGCTCCGACCCGGACCTGACCGTCTCGGCCAGGCTGGCCGCCGCCGCGTCCGCCGCTGCCGGCGCCCCTGCGCCCGCGACGACCCTGGTGCTCTTCGAGGGCGCGCCCCAGGACGGCCAGAGCTGGTCCGTGACCCTGAACGGCGTGACGTACAGCCACGCGGTTTCCGGGTACGAGTCCCTGGCGCAGGTCCTCGCGGACCTGGCAGGGCAGATCGACGCCCTGGCCGGGTACACGGCGTCCTTCAAGACCGGCCTCCTCGTCATCACCGCCATCGACGGCGCGGGTCCCCTGGCCGTGAGCGCGACCGCCCCGGCTTCCGCCGCCCTGGACATCGGCTTCACCGCCGACAGCATGACCCTCAATGGCGTCACGGCCGTGTCCCATGCACACGTCGAGAACGCCCGCAACCTCGTCTTCACCGCCACCAGCGGCGCGGACCACATGACCCTGGACGCCGTCGCCGGCGGCCGGTACCGGCTCGGCTCCGACTCCTTCGCCGACATCACCTTCGACGCCCCGGACAATGCCGGCTCCGTGACCATCCGGGCGGGCAGGGGAGACGACTCGGTCACCCTGAACACGTCCTTCGCACCGTCCCTGTCCCTGAGCGGCGGCGACGGCACCGACGCGCTGGATCTCGGGGCCGCGTCCAACACGTTCAACCGCCTGGCCTTCGGCACGGACTTCGAATCCGTCACGGGCGCCGGAACGGTGCGGGACGTCGTCTTCAACGCCTACGGCGCCGCCGACCTCATCGCCCTGGGCTACCTCTCCCTCGCCGCCCTGCCCGCCGCGACGGCCCTGGGCGTGGTGCTGGGGCCCATCACCGCCGTGGCCGCCATCGGCGGAGCCGTGGTCACGGACGTGGTGCGCCGCACGCCCAACGCCGTGGACGTGACGCGCACGGGCGACGGCAAGATCCAGATCACCGACACCAACTGGCTCAATTCCGGCACCGTCATCGTCAACCCGACGGGCTCCCTGACCATCAACACCGGCATGAGCTACCTCGGCAACGGCGACAGCGTCGTGATCAACGACCTCGGCACGGTCAACTTCGACCTCACGGTCAATTCCGGCCGCGTGAACACGAACGAGAGCAGCCCTGGTTCGGTGCTCTTCAAGGGGACGACGTCCCTCAATGGCCGCGACCTGACCGTCGTCGCCGAGACCATCACCATCGAGTCCGGCGCCAGCGTGTCCACCGGGTCGCTGACGGAAGCCGCCGGAGACATCTCCATGGCCGGCCACCAGATCACCCTGGAGGAGAATTCGAGCCTGCTGGCCGACGGCACGACCGACGGCGACATCCTTCTGAACGCCATCGACAACGCGCCCTGGCGCAGCCTGCTGTTCAACCTCGACATCGGCTCCGTCGGCGTGACCGTGAAGGACGGCAGTGCGATCGTGGGCCGCGACGTGACCATCCTGGCGACGGTGGACAACGGTTCCACGGTTTCGGCTCCGGGCTTCATGGGCGGCGCGCCCGGCCTGACGGATACCGTGCTGTCCGCCCTGGAGGGCCTGGCCACGGTGGAACTCGCGGTTTCGGTGGTCATCTCCGACGCCGTCATCGACATAGAGGAGAACACCGTCATCTCCTCGCGCAATTTCATCGCCCATTCCAGCACCTTCGCCACGTCCTCGGCCTCGCCCACCCTGGCCTTCCTCTTCGCCGGCGCGGCCAGCGTCGTGGTGTCCCACGCCAGCGTCGAAGTGGCCGGAACCGTCACGGCCTCGGAGGACGCGGTCATCCGCGCCACCACGGACCAGACCGTCAAGGCCGTGGCCTCGCCCTCGGCCATCAAGGGCATCGGCCTGAGCGCCGCCGTGAACGTGGTCGTGTCCGACGCCACGGCGCACGTCACCGACGACGCGTCCCTCACCGTCGGCGGCAACCTCTACGTCATGGCCGACAACACCGAGCGCCTGCTGACCAAGGCCTCGTCCCTGACCGGCAAGGACGGCATCGCCGGCATCGCCGTGGCCGTGTCCGTGGAAGACGGCCAGACCAATGCCTGGCTCGACGGCACGGCCGACGTGGGCGGGGACGTCCTGGTCTCGGCGACCATGGCGCAGGACTCCGTGCCCCTGAAGAAGCTCTTCGTCCTGCCCTCGTCGGGCATCGGCACGTCGGCCGCGGCCGGCACCGGTTCCAACTCCAAGGGCGACGTGCTGGACGACGTGAAGGGTTCCCTGACCTCGCCCTTCGCCATCCTGGGCAAGGGCCTCTGGACGAAGTTCACCAACAGCCTGAAAAAGGACGGGCCGACCAACGGGCCCGACCTGCCTGCTGATTTCTCCTCCAAGGTCGATCTGGCCGGTTCCCTGGCCGTGGGCGTGGACATCCAGTCCACCAGCGCCCGCATCGGCGACGGCAATGCCGACGGCGACGGCAAGAACGGCGCGGTGGACGCGGAAGGTTCCGTCACCGTGGCCAGCGTCCTGGCCACGGCGCCCTATGTCGGGGCCAGCGCCTCGACCCAGAACAACCCCGACCTGGCCGTCAGCTCGAGCAAGCTTTCGGGTTCCCTGGCCCTGGCCGTGGGCGTGTGCCTGAACACGGCCGAAGCCGTCATCGGCGAGGGCGCCGTGGTGGACTCGGGCGACACCCTGACCGTCGATGCCCAGGCCCTGAACGACTATGTCTTCTCGTGGGGCGTGAACCTGGTCACCCCGTGGCTGGAGACGGCCACGTACACCACCGACGACACCGACGCCGGCGGCGTGACCGTGTTCACCGGCGACGTCATCGAGGTGAAGACCGGCCACACGGGCGGCGGCGAGGTCGGCACCTGGTACGAGTACGTCGGGACCGAACCCTACACGGTCGGCGCGTCCGAGGATTTTTCGGACGAGTCGGTGTGGAGCGGCAGCAACCCGACCCTGCGCAAGGCCGGGAATTTCGGCGAGACCCTGGTCTCGTACCTGAGCGGCGACTTCGGCTTCTCCAACTGGATCGGCAACACCTGGACCCAGGCCACCGCCTCGGGCCAGGCCCTGGCCCTGGCCGGGGCCCTGACCTACCTCGAACTGCAGAACACGGCCACGGCCGTCATCGAAAGCGGGGCGCAGATCAACCAGGACGGCGGGACGGGGCAGGACGTGGTCGTCTCGGCCTTCAGCCTGAACGAGACCGTCAACCTCATCGGCAACATCAACCTGCCCGCCATCTCCCTGGCCGCCGACAACCCGCGCACGGTCAAGGGCGTGAGCTTCAACAGCCTGAGTTTCGACAAGAGTTCGCTGCTCCCGAGCGCCGGCACCTCCGGCAAGTCCGGGGTGGGCATCGCCCTTGTGGGCGTGGATTACGCCAACACGGTGACCGCCAGGATCGAGGACGGAGTGAAACTGCATGCCGACACCCTGCAGGTCACGGCCGACACCGAGGTCCTGGGCGTGAACGTGGGCGCTTCGGGCGGCAAGTCCGAGAATTTCGGCCTCAACGGCACCCTGGGCCTCAACCTGGTGCGCAACTCGACCATCGCCCAGATCGAGAACGGGGCGGTCATCGACGTGGGTGCGGGTGACATCCTCGACCCGGCCGGCACCGACCCGGCCGACAACGGCTCGGTCTTCGTCTCGGCCCATGACGACACCTGGCTCTTCAACGTCATGGGCGGCGTGTCCGTGGCCCAGGGTGTGGGCGTGGGCGCTTCCGTGGGCCTCAACATCATCGTCCGCGACACCCAGGCCGTCATCGGCGACCTGGCCTCCGACGACGCCTCCGGCAGCAGAGGCTCCTTCACGTCGGGCGGCAACGTCCGGGTCGGCGCGGAGAACAGCGGCGTGGCGGCCAACATCGTCGTTTCCGGCGGCATCGCCACGGGCAAGGCCGCCGGCGGCGACACCGGGACGGGCGGTGGCGGCTCCAGCAACCCCGGCACCGGCGGCACCCAGGGTTCCAACGGATCGGCCCAGAGCAACAAGGACCTCTCCAGCTGGCAGTCGGCCTGGGGCAACGTGCTCAAGGAAGCCAAGGACGGCGGCAAGTTCAACGTCAACAGCAACATCGCCACCGCCGCCGACGGCGCCTCGAAGACGACCAACCAGACATCCCAGAACAAGAGCGGCGTGGGTATTTCTGCTTCCGTGGCCGTGAACTGGGCCGACGAGGACGCCCGGGCCTACATCCTGAACACCGGGCCCATGGTCCTGACCGGCTCGACCCTGACCGTGGAAGCCGTGAACGGCACCGGCACCGTGTCCGTGGCCGGCGGCGTGGGCTTCGCCGTGAGCAGCGGCACCGGCACGGGCGTGGGCTTCGGCGGGGCTTTCGGCATCAACGTGCTCTACGGCACCACCGACGCCTTCATCGAGGGCGTGAGCAGTCTGGCCCTGGGCGGCCTGGTCCTGAACGCCGACCGCACGGGCTGGATCGTGTCCCTGGCCGCTGGTTTCGCCGGGGCCACGGGCACCAAGGGCGTGGCCGTGGGCGGGTCCGTGGGCGTGAACGTCACGGCCTACACCACCGAGGCGGCGCTGCGCGACGTCACGGGCCTGGCCGATGTGGCCGGCGACGTCATCCTCGGCGCCGACGACACCACCGTGGTGGTGGCCGTGGGCGGCTCGGGCGGTTTCGGCGGCAAGGCGGGCTTCGGCGTGGCCATCGGCGTGAACGTCCTGGCCAACACCATCCGCTCGGAAATCGACGGACTGACCAATTTCCGGCACGGCGGGGACCTGACCGTGCAGGCCGACAGCACCGGCATCGTCGTATCCGCCACAGGCTCGGCCGGCATAGCCGCCGGCAAGGAAGCCGGATACGGCGGGGCCGGCACCGCGTCGGTCAACGTCGTGGCCAACACCGTGGAGGCCGCTGTCCTGAACACCACGGAGACGGCCCTCTCCTCGGGCGATTACATCCTGAGGGCCAGCGACTTCACCGGCATCTTCAGCTTCGCCGGGGCGCTGGGCGTGGGCAAGACCTTCGGCGGCGGCGTGTCCATCTCCGGCAACAGCGTGGCCAACACGGTCCGCGCCAGGACCGAAACATCGACCCTGCGCACCAGCGGTTCGTTCACCAGCCAGGCCGAGGAAGGCGCCGTGGTGGTGACCGTGACCGTGGCCGGCGCGGGAGCCGAGAAGTTCGCCCTGGCCGGCTCCACGGCCTTCAACCTGTTCATCAACACCGTCGAGTCCAGCGTCACCGACAGCGTGATCCAGGCGGGCGGCGCGGTCGGCATCACGGCCACGGACTCGGAAGTCTGCGTGGCCGTCTCCGGCGGCGTGGCCATCTCCACGTCCCAGGCGGCCGTGGGCGCGGCCATCGGCCTGAACCTGGCCTTCAATTCCGTGACGACCCTGGTCAGCGGGTCCGACATCACGTCGGGCTCCACCATCGACATGTCCTCCACGGCTTCGGAGACGATGGTCAGCGTGACCCTCGGCGGGGCCGGGGGCGAGAAGTTCGCCCTGGGCGGCTCGGTCTCGGGCTCCATCATCGTCGATGCGGTCACGTCGCGCGTTGCGGCGGGTTCGACCCTGACGGCGGCGGGCGACATCTCCGTCGCCGCCGCGGACAGCACCACGGTGGTCATGGTCGCCGGCGGCTTCGCCGGTTCGGCCAAGGGCGCCGTGGGCGCGGCCCTGTCCACGGTCTATGCGGGCAGCACCATGCTGGCCAACATCGACGGTTCCGACGTGGCCTCCACGGGCGGCGGGGTCAGCCTCGCGGCCGGCATCGCGCCTCCGGAGGAGACGGATCCGTCCAACCTGCCCCTGGGCGTGTCGGGCCTCGACATGCCGTCGTCCACGAGCTCCGGCATCGTCAGCGTGACCGTGGGCGGCGCCGGTTCCGGCAAGTACGCCGGCGGCTTGGGCATCTCCGTCAATGTCGTGCACAACGACCTCGAAGCGAGCATCACCGGCGGCTCGGACGTCAGCGCCAAGACCGGCGTGGCCCTCTCGGCCATCGACTCCTCTGTCATCGACGCCCTGGCCTTCGGCGGGGCGGG
>CALMTS010000455.1 GCA_937872685.1 uncultured Desulfomicrobium sp. | reverse complement strand
CCGCCGGCCTTTGCCGAGGCCCTGCGGCGCATGGCCGACACCCTGGCCCGGCCCCGGCTGGATCCGGTCTATGCCGACAAGGAGCGCAACGCCGTCAACGCCGAGATGGAGTCCAAGAAGCACAGCGACGGCCGCAGACTGGCCATGCTGACCCTCTCGACCCTCAACCCCGCCCACCCGGCCACGCGGTTTACGGGCGGCAACCTTGAAACGCTCTCCGACAAGCCGGGCAGCCGGCTGCATGACGAACTGGTCCGGTTTCACCACACGTGGTACTCGGCCAACCTGATGAAAGGCGTGCTCTACGGGCCCCAGCCCCTGGACGAACTGGAGCGGCTGGCCCGGACGGAGCTGTCCGCCATCCCCGACCGGGGGGCCAAGGTGCATCAACCCGAAGTCCCGCCGGTCACGGACAAGGAACGGGGCGTGGTTTTCGGGGTGCGGCCCGTGCGCGAGGCGCGCAGCATGACCGTGGAATTCGTCCTGCCCCAGCGCTTCGAAGACCAGGCCACCAAGCCGCTGCAGGTCGTGGCCGCAGTCCTGGGGACCGAGACGGGGCACTCCCTGGTCGAGACCCTGCGCGACAGGGGGCTGGTCCTGAGCCTGTCGGCGGGAGGGGACACGACATCCCTGCGCAACGGCGTGACCCTGTCCCTCTATCTGCAGTTGACGGAGGAGGGGGACCGCAGGCGAGACGAGGTCCTGGCCACGGTCTTCGCCTATTTCGATCTGCTGCGGGCCAGGGGCATCGGGCAGGAATACGTCGAGCAACTGGGGAACATGCTGTCCATGGAGTTCCGCTTCGCCCCCCTGACCAGCGGTTTCGACTATGTGGCCGACGCGGCCGGGACCATGCTCCGCCACCCCGTGGAGGACGTCAATTACGGCCCCTACCGGCTGGATTCCTACGACATGACGGCGGTGAAGGCGCTTGTGGCCATGCTGACGCCGGAGAACGCCCGCATATTCCATGTGGGCCCCGATCAGCCCACGGACCGCGAGGCTTTTTTCTACCAGACGCCCTACAGCGTACGCCCCATCGGGAACGCGGACACCGAACGCTGGGCCGCCCTGGCCTCCGGCATGGCCCTGTCCCTGCCGGACCTCAACCCCTTCATCCCCGACAATTTTTCCCTGGTCGCCCGTGACGGCCGGGTCGGTCCCCGCAAGCTCCTGGAGCAGCCGGGGCTGACGGTCTGGCAGGCCCAGTCCGAGTATCGCCGCGAGCCCAAGGCCATCCTCATGGCCAGGCTGCAGTCTGCCCAGATTGCCTCGACCCTGGAACAGACGGCCATGCAGGGCATTCTGATCGAGCTCTGGGACCAGAAACAGGCGGGCCTGCGCTACCAGGCCCAGGAGGCCGGCCTGGGGCTCTCGGTTTCCGGCGACGAGGGCATCGTGGTGCGTATCGACGGTTTCAGCCAGCATCAGGCGGACCTGCTGCCCCGGGTCCTCGACTTCCTCCGTCAGGACGTGACGGAAGGGGAGTTCGAGCGGGCCAAGGCGGAGCAGATGCGAAACCTGGCCAACATGGAGAAGCAAGGGCTCTTCGGGCAGGCCATGGGAGCCATGCGCTTCCTCCTCAAGACGCCTTCGTGGGACCGCCCGGCCCTGGAAGAGGCCACCCGGGGCCTGACCCTGGAGGGCCTGAAATCCTACCTGGAAGCCATGCGCCAGGACCTGCGCTTCACGCTCTTCGGCTTCGGCAACGTCACCGCCGCCGACGTGCTGGCCATGGCCGATTCGGTCCGGCCGTACATCGGCCCGCAGGCGGGCGCTCCCACGGAATCGGCGCGCATCCTGCCGGTTCGCGGGGTGGTGGCCGACTACCGCAAGGACAGCGTGCTGGAGGACAGCGCCCTGGTCGAAATGTTCCTCGACCCTGAACCCGGCCCGGACTCCAAGGCCCGCATGCTCCTTCTGGAAGGGCTGCTGTCCACGCGTTTTTACAGCCGCCTGCGCACCGAAGAGCAGCTGGGCTACGTGGCAACGAGTTTCCCTGTCATGTACGCCCACGGCGCAGGGATCGGCTTCGGCGTGCAGAGCCCCGTGGCCGGCACGGCGGACCTGGCCGACCGCTTCGAGTCCTTTTATTTCAAGGCGCTTTCGCAGGTGCGCGGAGTGACCCCGGATGAATTCGAGAGTGTGCGCCAGGGCGTGCTTGCCTCCCTGGGCAAGGTCCCGGACACCATGGATGAGGAGTTCGGCTGGTACGAGACGGACCTTCGACTGGGCAATCCGGCCTTCGATGGCCGGGAGCAGCTGGTGCGGGCCGTCGGGGCGGCGGCCCTGCCCGAAGTTGTGCGGGCCTACGAGACCCTGGTCATGGGGCCCGGAGGCACGCGCGTCCTCATCCAGATCCAGGGCTCGCGCTTCAGGGATCTGGGCTGGGCCGAGAAGAAGGGCGCCGCACCGATCTCGCGGCCCGAAGACTTCCACCGGCTGATGGGGGCGCAGCGATACCGGGGGCTTTAGGGGCCCCGGGAGGCGGACGAAGGGAACGAAAGCGGGTGTTGGAACAGAATCGGGATGGACGAATGGGTACACGCGCGTTCACCGGCTTCGAGCCGGCACCTCGGATCGGAGTCTGGCAGGAGCTCAAGGACGCTCTTGGGCTGCGCAGGCGGACCGTGGGGGTAGCCCAAATCGAGGTGACTTCGGTCTGTTCGAATCGCTGCGGGTACTGCCCCCGGACCGAGTTGGACGGGCACTGGAAATCGCGTCACATGCGGGCCGAAACCTTTGTCCGGCTATGGCCCCTGTTTCGGGAGTCCGGGCGGGTTCATCTGCAGGGTTGGGGCGAACCCCTGCTGCATCCGGATTTCCTGGAGATGGTCGCCTTTGCCCGTGAGGCTGGATGCAGCGTCTCCACGACCACGTCGGGACGGCATATGACCCGCGACTTGGCTGAAAAACTCGTCGACAGCGGGCTCGACGTCATCGGCTTCTCCCTGGCCGGCGCTTCGGCCGGAACCAACGACAGTCTGCGCGCCGGGATCGCCTTCGAGCGCGTCCTCGCGTCCATACGCCTCCTGCAGGAGGTGCGCAGGGCGCGGGGCGGCGTGCATCTGGAAATCCATCTCGCCTATCTGCTCATGGCCAGCCGCATCGGCGACATCCACCTGCTGCCTGGCCTCATGGAGGGCCTCGGCGTTCACGCCACCGTGGTCAGCACCCTGGACGGCAATCTCGTTCCGCACTGGCGGCATGAGTGCTTCGCCCCCGAGGAAAGGGAAAAGATCCTGCCCGCACGCAAGGAACTCGAGGCCGCGGCGGAGAAGGCCCGGAGCTTGGGGCTCGACTTTCACTACTCCCTGCCCGATCCTGAACCGACGGGGCGGTGTTTTGAAGGTGCTGAGCACGCAGTTTTCATCGATGCCGAGGGCAACATGGCCCCATGTGTCCACCTCGACCTGCCGACTACCCTGGACGACCCGTGTCGCCGGATTTTCGGCTCCTGCCTGACGGACGACCCGCTGGACGTCTGGAATTCCGCTCCCTTTGCCGCCTTTCGCGCCGCCCTGGCCACGCCGGACCCGGATCCGGCGTGCCGGGGATGTCCGAAGCGTTTCGCAGTCGGGAATATCGGGTAACCGGAAGAGGTTCCCGTCTTCGTCTCCATACAGTCAGCCCGAAGCATTCTTTCGCCGATCCGCCCCTGCTTCCGAATCAACCCGCCGTCTCCCTCCGCTGATCCAGATAGTACATCACCGGCACGACCATCCGCGAGAAGAGCGTCGCCGCCACCTCGCCGGCCAGGAGCGAAATGGCCAGGCCCTGGAAGATGGGGTCGAAGAGGATGACGAAGGCGCCGGCCACTACTGACAGGGCGGTCAGGACCATGGGGCGGAAGCGCACGGCCCCGGCCTCGACCACCGCGTCCTCCAGGGTTTCGCCCTGTTCCCTGCGCATGCTGATGAAGTCCACCAGGATGATGGAGTTGCGCACCACGATGCCCGCCCCGGCGATGAAGCCGATCATCGAGGTGGCCGTGAAGAAGGCCCCGGAGACGGCGTGGGCCGGGATGATGCCGATGAGGGACAGCGGGATCGGGATCATGATGGCGATGGGCGTCGTGTAGGAGCCGAACCAGCCCACCACCAGGATGGCGATGAGCACCAGGACCACGGCGAAGGCCACGCCCATGTCGCGGAAGACCTCGTAGGTGATCTGCCATTCCCCGTCCCATTTCATGGCAACTTCGTGGGTCGTATCCGGGCCGGAGGTATAGAACCGCTTGAGCGGCCGCGTGTCCCCGGCCTGCCACGCGCCCCGGCCGTCTGCGCCCATTTGGTCCAGGGCTTCGTCCACGCGGGCCATGCCGTAGACCGGGCTCTCCTCGTCGCCGGCCATGTCCGCCGTGACATAAACCACGGGCAGCATGTTCTTGTGGTAGATGTAGCCGGGCGTGACGCTGTCCGTCAGGCTCGCGATCTGCCCCAGCGAAACCATGTTTCCATTTTCCCCGCGCACGGGGAGGTTTTCCAGGTCCGCCACATGGGAGCGCTTGGACAGGGGCAGGCGGACCTGGATGGGCACGGTCTCCCGGGCCTTCGGGTCATGCAGGATGCCGGCCTGCACCCCCCGCACCGAGGCGGCCAGGACCTGCCTGGCCCGGTCGGGGCTGACGCCGTTCTGCAGGGCCTTGTCCGTGTCCAGGCGCACGCGCGTCTCGGGGCGAGGGTCGTTCACGTACCAATCCACGTCCACCACGCTCGGCGTCGCGGCAAAAATGTCTTTGACCTGCCTGGCCACATCCAGCCGGCTTGCTCCCGTGGGGCCGTATATTTCGGCCACCAGGGTCTGCAGCACCGGCGGCCCGGGCGGCACCTCCACCACCTTGATCCTCGCTCCGAAGGACGCAGCCACGGGCGCGATGGCCTTGCGCACGCGTCCTGCGATCTCATGGCTCGAGGCGTTGCGTTCCCCCCGGCCGACGAGGTTGACCTGAATCTGGGCCACGTTGGGCCCCTGCCGCAGGTAGTAGTGCCGCACCAGGCCGTTGAAGGAGAAGGGCGCGGCAGTCCCCGCGTAGAGCTGGATGTCCGTGACCTCGGGCTGGCCCAGGACGGGGCGCGACAGGGCCTCGGCCGCCGCCACCGTGGATTCGAGGCTCGTGCCGTCGGGCATGTCGACCACGATCTCGAACTCGCTCTTGTTGTCGAAGGGCAGCATCTTCACCAGCACCGCCTTCAAGGGGAAGAGGCTCACCGCCAGGGCCAGCAGCCCCACGACCGAGCCCAGGAAGATCCAGCGGAAGGCCGGGCGTTCGATGAGATGCCGCATGAGCCAGATGTAGCCGCGTGTGAACGGGTCGTCGTGGGACTCGTGCTCGTGGCTGTCCGAAGGCTTGAGGACGCGCCTGGCCAGCCAGGGGGTGATGACGAAGGCCACGGCCATGGACAGGAGCATGGCCATGCTCGCGCCAACGGGCATGGGGCGCATGTAGGGGCCCATGAGGCCGCCGACGAAGGCCATGGGCATGATGGCGGCGATGACCGTGAAGGTGGCCAGCACCAGGGGGGCGCGCACTTCGCTCACCGCCTCGATGATGACCTGGGTGAAGGGGCGCCCCGCAGAACCGGGCAGGCGGACGTGGCGCACGATGTTCTCCACGTCCACGATGGGGTCGTCCACGAGGATGCCGATGCAGAAGATGAGGGCGAAGAGCGTCACGCGGTTCAGGGTGTAGCCCATGAGCCAGTATGTGGCGAGCGTCACGGCCAGGGTCACGGGCACGGCCACCATGACCACGAAGCTGGCCCGGTGGCCCAGGAACCAGGCCACGATTCCTCCTACGGAAAAGGCGGCGAGGGCCAGGTGGAAAAGCAGTTCGTCGGATTTGTGTTTGGCCGTTTCGCCGTAATCGCGCACGACCACGGCCTGCATGTCCGAGGGAATGACGGTGCCGCGCAGGCTTTCGATGGTCTGCAGGGCCTTGCGGCACAGCTCCGTGGCGTTGATGCCCGGGCGTTTGGCCAGGGTCACGGTCACGGCGGGCTGAAGCTGGCCGTAGCCGGCCTCGATGCCTTTGGAGCCAGCCCGCAGTCCCGGGGCGAAGAGGACGTAGTCCTGGGGTTCGGCATAGGCGTCACGCACCTCGGCCACGCTTCCCAGGGTCACGGGCCGCCCGTCGCGTACGGCGACGACCGTGCCCGTCACGTCTGCGGCGGAGCCCAGGGCGTTGTCCAGGCGCACCTGGCGGGCGGCCCCGGCGCTGGTCATGATGCCGCTCTGGTCGGCCCGGTTCTGGGCCGCGATGGCGCCGGCCACGTCCACGCTGTCCAGATTCAGGGCGCGCAGCCGTTCGGGGCTGGGCTCCACGGTCAGGGTCCGCTTGCGGCCGCCGGTCAGGGTCACTTCCGACACGCCCGGAAGCACCCGCAGGCTTTCGGCCACCTCGGCTCCGACCATGCGCAGGGTCCGGCCGTCGTGCCCTTCGCCGATGAGGGCCACGGCCAGGATCGGCACGTCATCGATGGAGCGGGGTTTGAGGATGGGCTGCGAGCATCCCGGCGGGATCCACTCCAGGTGCTGGTAGAGCTTGCTGTAGGTCTTGATCAGGCTGCGCTCCGCGTCCTCGCCCACCAGAAAACGCACGATGGTCAGGGCCTCGCCGTCCATGCACGTTGAATAGACGTACTCCACTCCGGGTATTTCCCACAGGAGCTTCTCCATGGGGCCGACGACGCGCTTCTCGATCTCCTCGGGCATGGCCCCGGGCATCTGCACCATGATGTCGATCATGGGCACGACGATCTGGGGCTCCTCCTCGCTCGGGGTGCGCAGCACGGCGAAGGCTCCCAGAAAAATGGAGAAGACGATGATGAGCGGCACGAGCTTGGAATCCACGAAGCTCGCCGTGAGGCGGGTCAGCAGGTCGTGATTGTGGTGGCCGGACATGCTCAACCCCTGACCAGGCGGTCGCCTTCGCGGGCCACGTCGGGAGCGTCGACAACCACTTCGTCGCCTTCGGACAGGCCCGAGAGCACTTCCACCAGCATCTCGGCCCCTTCCGGCGCGGCGGCGGGCCGGTCGGCCCCGGTTTGCAGGATGAAGGTCCGCCCTTCGATGTCGGCCTTCTGGTAGGTCCCCCCCGTTTTGACGATGCGCAAGCGCAGCATGGACTCCGCGTCCACCAGGAGGGCCGTGGTCAATTCCCCGCGTCGCCGCAGGCAGGAGGTGGGAACGAGCAGCTTTCGCGCGTCGCGTGTCGGCACGCAGATCTTGCCGAAAAGCCCGGGCCCGGGGGCGGACTCAAGGGCGGCCTTGATGCGGAAGGACCTGTTCATGGGGTCCACCTGCCCGACCACGGCCGAAAGTCTGGTCAGAAACGGGGCCTCGGACAGGGAGGGGACCACGGCGACCACGCTCATGCCCTGCTCGATGCGGCCGAGCAGGGACTCGTCGGCCTGGGCCACCAGTTCGAATCCGCTGTGCAGGTCGTCCACCTCGGCCAGGGGGGTGCCCGCCTGCACGAAGGCGCCCAGATCCACGTGACGCCTGCTGAGCACGCCGGCCAGCGGCGAGGTCACGGTGCTGTACTGCATGAGGGCCCGGATTTCCGCACCCTGGAACCCGGCGGCCGCGGACTGGGCCGCCATGGCTTTTTCCTGGCTGGCCAGGGCCTCGAACTCGGCCCGGGCGCGGTCCACGTCGTCCCGGCTCACGGCGTTCTGGTCGAGGAGCTTTTGCAGCCGGTCCAGGGAGGCCTTGGCCTGGGCCTTGCGCGCAGCCAGGGCCTTGGCTTCCAGGGTGGCCTGGCCGGCCGAGGAGCGCATGCTCTGTTCGCGCTGGCGCAGTTCGGCGTCGTCGATGCGCAGGATGGGCTGGCCGGCCGCGAGCGTGTCGCCCTCCCTGGCCATGACTTCGACCACGGTGCCGCTGACCTTGCTGGCCAGGGTCACGCTGTTGCGGGATTGGACCTGGCCGGTGAGGCTCGTGCATTCCCGCGCCTGGGTCGGTGCAAGACGCAAGGTTTTGGCCGAGATGGATCTTGGTTCAGGCTGTTCCGGGGTCTCCTGGCCGCAGGCGGCGAGCAGGAGGATGGCGGCCAGAAGCAGGGCAGGGCGGAGGGATGGAAGCATGACGTGTCCCCGTGGTGAGAGTGTTACCAGGACACGTGTACACCTGGGGACGGCCGGAATTCAACCTCGGTGATTCGTCGATTTTTCCGGAGCGCTGCAGTCGGGAATGGGCCATGGCAAGGGCCGTTCAGGACGGCCCCTGCCATGGCCGGAGGGAGACCTATTTCAGGAAATCCTTCATGCACCGGCACAGGCGGGTGATGCCCGTGTCGATAACTTCTTCGGATGCGTTGGAGAAGTTCAGGCGCAGGGTGTTGTGCCCCCCGCCGTCGGTGTAGAAGGGCATGCCCGGCACGAAGGCCACTTTCTGTTCAATGGCCAGGTTGAAGAGATCCATGCAGGAGCCCTTGCCTTCGGGCAGGGTCACCCAGGAGAACATGCCGCCTTCGGGCCGTGTGAACGCCACTTCCTGCGGGGCTTCGCGCTCCAGGGTGGCGACCATGGCTCTGGCCTGGGAGCCGTAACATTCCGTGATCCTGGCGATGTGGTCGTCGATGGAGTGCCTCTGCAGGTATTCGTCGATGACGAACTGGTTGAACGTCGAAGAATGCAGGTCCGCGGCCTGCTTGGCCTTGACCGCCAGGCGGATGATCTCGGGCGGCGCGACCATCCAGCCCAGGCGGAACCCGGGCACCGTTATCTTGGAGAAGGAGCCCAGCATGATGCTGCGGCCGCCGGTGTAGGCAAAGAGGGGCTTGTGGTGCTCGCCGGAAAAACGCAGTTCGCCGTAAGGGTCGTCTTCGATGAAGATGGTTTCGGGGTGTTTCAGCAGCAGTTTGCCGAGTTCTTCGCGTTTGGACCGCGAATAGGTCAGGCCGGAGGGGTTCTGGAAGTTGGGCACGGCATAGAAGAGTTTGGGCGCGCCCGTGGCCAGCAGGGCTTCAACCTGGTCGAGGTTGGGTCCGTCGGCTTCCAGGTCCACGGTCGAAAAGCGCGGCTCGAACATGGTGAAGGCCTGGATGGTGCCCAGGTAGCTGGGCCGCTCCAGGATGACCTCGTCGTCCTTCTCGATGAAGAGCTTGCCCAAAAGATCCAGGCATTGCTGGGAGCCGGTGGTGATGAGTACCTGGTCCGGGCTCACGGTCAATCCATGGCGTGCGTAGCGGGCCGCGATCCAGGCGCGCAGCGCGGCGTGCCCTTCGGTGGTGGAGTACTGCAGGGCGCGCGCCCCGGACGTGGCCAGGGTTTCCCGTGCGGCTTCCTGCAGGGCTTCGATGGGGAAGAGGTTCGGGTTGGGCAGCCCGCCGGCAAAGGAGATGATGCTCGGGTCCTGGGT
>CALMTS010000454.1 GCA_937872685.1 uncultured Desulfomicrobium sp. | reverse complement strand
GGCAGGGCGAACTTGTCGAAGCCCGGAGCGGTGCGCCCGACATAGGGCGTGCCGAAGAATCCGGCCAGGCCCGTGCCGAAGATGGTCAGGGCCAGGCCCGAAACGGTCTGGTTGCCCAGGAACCAGATGCAGACCACGCCGTGCAGGGCGGCCAGGCCCGCGCCGGCCAGCCCCCCGGCCAGGAAGGCCAGGGCCGGCGAGCCCGTATGCAGCGCGGTCAGAAAGCCCGCCAGGGCGCCGACGAGCATCATGCCTTCCACGCCCAGGTTCAGGATGCCGCCTTTCTCGGTCAGGATCTCGCCCAGGGTGGCGTAGAGGATCGGGGTTCCGGCCTGCACGGTGGCGGCCAGGAGCGCCAGGAGGATTTCGGGGCTCATCCGGCCCTCCTCATCTGCAGGCGGTAACGGGAAAAGAACCCGCCGGCCAGGACGGCCAGGAGGATGAAGCCTTCCATGATACCGCCGAAGGCAGCCGGCACCTGCAGGTCCAGCTGAAGGGTCTCCATGCCGACGCGCAGGCCTGCCAGGAGAAAGGAGGCCACGGCGATGATGAGCGGGTTCAGATTGGCCAGCCAGGCCACGACAATGGCCGTGTAGCCGTACCCGGACATGATGCTCGGCTGCAGCCGTCCGAGGATGGCCGAAGCTTCCAGAAACCCGGCCCACCCGGCCAGCGCGCCGCTGACGGCCATGACCAGGATCACCAGGAACGCGTAAGGCATGCGCGCGTAACGGGCCGCGCGGACGTTTTCACCGCAGGCCCGCAGTTCATACCCCAGGCGGGTCGAGCGCAAAAAGACCGTCATCAGCACGCCGATGGCCAGGCACAGGAGCAGGCCCCAGTTCAGGCGCGTGCCGGCGATGCGCGCGACCACGGCGGCAGGCGCGAACTCGCTGGTCATGGGGAACCCGAAGCTGCCCGGGTCCTTCCATACGCCATAGACGAGAAATTCGAGGATGAGGATGCCTACGTAGTTGAGCATCAGGCTGACGATGATCTCGTTGGCCCTGAGCTTGAGGCGCAGGACCGCCGGGATGGCCCCCCACAGCCCGCCCGCGACCGAGGCGCACAGCAGCATGATGGGCAGCAGCGCGTACCATGGCCAGGTCGGGAAGGTCAGGGCCGCCCAGGTGGCGCCGACGGCGCCCAGGGCGAACTGGCCCTCGGCTCCGATGTTCCAGATCTGCAGGCGGAAGGTCAGGCCCACGCCGAGGGAGCAGAGGAAGATGGGCACGGCCTTGATGAGGCAGTCCTCCAGGGCGTGCCTGGAGCCGAAGGCGCTTTCGACCAGGAGCCACAGGCCCGTCAGGGCCGGCTTGCCCTGAATGGCCAGAAGTGTCCCGCTGACCAAAAAGGCCAGGCCCAGCGCGGCGAAAAAAACAAGACAGGAGCCCCAGCCCAGGGGCTCCTGTCTTCGTACGGCAGAGAAAGCAGGCATGTATGCTCGGCCCTTATTCCAGAGTGCCGACGACGCCCTGCACGAACCAGTTGAAGCCGAGCAGGTCGCCGTCGCTCATGACGGCGCCGGCGGCGACCTTCTCGGTGCCGGCCTGGTCCTTGATGGGGCCGGTGAAGACCTGGTAGGCGCCCGAGGCGATCTCGGCCTTCTTGGCCAGCACGGTCTTCTGCACGTCTTCAGGCACCATGGGGCCGAAGGGGGCGATGTCGACGATGCCGTGGTCCAGGCCGTACCAGTAGAACTGGGCCTTCCAGGTGCCGTCGATGATCTGCTGGACCATTTCCTTGTAGAAGGGGCCCCAGTTCCAGACGGCGGAGGTCAGGTGGGACTTGGGCGCGAAGGCGGACATGTCGGAGTTGTAGCCGATGGACCAGACGCCGCGTTCCTGGGCGGCTTCCTGCGGGCCGGGGGAATCCTGGTGCTGGGCGATGACGTCGCATCCAACGTCAAGCAGGGACTTGGCGGCTTCCTTCTCCGTGGCCGGGTCGTACCAGGTCTTGGTCCAGACCACGCGGACCTGTACGTCGGGGTTCACGGACTGGGCGCCCAGGGTGAAGGCGTTGATGCCGCGGATGACTTCGGGGATGGGGAATGCGGCCACGTAGCCGAGCTCCTTGGACTTGGTCATGGCGCCTGCGACCATGCCGGTCAGGTAGCGGGCCTGGTAGATGCGACCGAAATAGTTGGCCATGTTCTCGGCGTTCTTGTAGCCTGAGCAGTGCAGGAACTTGACGTTCGGAAATTCCTTGGCAACCTTGAGCATGGGGTCCATGTACCCGTAGCTGGTGGCGAAGATGATGTCGTAGTCCTTGCGGGCCATGTTCATCATGACGCGTTCGGAGTCCTGGCCTTCGGCCACGGATTCGACGAAGGACGTTGTCACGCCGTCCATGGCTTCCACGGCCAGACGGCCCTGGTCATGGGCGTAGGAGTAGCCGGCGTCGCCCACCGGGGACACGTAAACAAAACCCACCTTGATGTCCTTGGCGAAGCAGGTCGAGCCAAGGGCCAAGAGAGCCAACAGGAACAGGGGCAAACATTTCCGCATCATCCTTCCTCCGTAATGTGATTCTGCCAGGGGTTTGTATGACGGGCACCATGCCCGTCCATGGGGAGAGTGCCAAGCACAAGGCACATAGCCAATACCCTTCATGCTGGCAACAGGCAGGGGGGATGCTTCGTCCGTCCGGAAAAAACGGACAAATGTCAGACGGGCATTGACAACGGCGGAAAATATCCGGAAAAATCAGACGAAAATTCCATCCCGGTCCTGCCTTCCCGGCAGGATAAAAATGTTTAACATATTAAAATAAAAGCTTCTTGATTCCATCGGCACGGTTCTTCTATTATGTCTTACGCTTCCCTCAAGTTTTACGCATGACACGGAGGACCACATGTCCAAAGATACGATGATCAGCTTCCGGACGACGGAGGAGTTCAGCAAGTCGCTGAAAAAGCTTGCCAAGAAGAACAAGACGACCCTCTCGGGATTTATCGATGCCGTGCTGCAGGATTTTCTTCAGTCCCAGGCCGGCCAGGAAATCCTCATGCAGGACAGGCGCAGGTTCCCGCGGCAGCATAAGACCATCCCGGCCATCATCAGCGGTCAGAACGGGACCAGGAAGCATTTCCATGCCAGCAAGATCACCAATCTCTCCCTGGGCGGGATCAACCTGGTGGTGCCCAAGAACGAGCACAACGGCGTACTCGACGACGAGTGCCTGGACTCCTTCGACGTGGTCTTCGCCCTGCCCCAGGAAGACCGGCCCATCACAATCCAGTGCCAGGGCAAGCGGATCTTCCAGACCGGGGACAGCTACCAGGTGGGCGCCAGCTTCGACGACGCGGACCTGGACAGTTACCAGGCCCTGCAAAGCTATCTTTACTGATTTCTCCGGTATGCCATGAAAATATCGCC
This sequence comes from uncultured Desulfomicrobium sp., assembly GCA_937872685.1. Classification (GTDB taxonomy): domain Bacteria; phylum Desulfobacterota; class Desulfovibrionia; order Desulfovibrionales; family Desulfomicrobiaceae; genus Desulfomicrobium. The sequence goes on along the minus strand of CALMTS010000454.1, from coordinate 3,426 downwards.
CCGGGACACGGATGTGTCCCGGGGCGACTCGCGTTTTGGGGTATGGACGTCGTGGGCGAGGCGGACTGGGCGGGGCTTATGGCGGCCGGTTCAGTCCTCCAGCCATCTCCGCAGGCGGGCCGTCTCTTCCTTCCACTGGGGGCTGAAGCGCAGGTCCAGGAACTTTGCGAAAACGGTGTCCACATAGCCTGTGCATTTTTCCAGAAGATAGATCTTTTCGAGAATGCGGGCGTCGGGGTCTTCGCCCTCTTCCAGTTTCATTTCGACCTTCGGGGTCTTGAGCCCCTGCAGGGTAAATGTCGCGGCGTCGAGCAGAACCTGCCAGGCGGCCTCATCCTTTTCGATGCGCACCTTGACCTTGTTGACCTTCTTGCCGGTGGCCAACCCCATGCGCGCCTCGCGCAACTCGGCCATGGGGCCGCTGCACATGGCCGTTTCCCTGGCCTCGCCCTCGCCGCCCTGGACGGAGACCTTCTGCTCCACGGTCACGGAAAAGGCTTCGCCGTCCTTCGTGCGGAAGAGCCCGCTGCTGGTTTCGCTGGCGAACCACAGCCAGGTCAGGAATTCCTGGCCGAGAAGGAGGCTCACTGTCTGCGCGTGATCCAGATCCATCATGCACCTCCCTGGGCGAAAACGGTGGGTTCAAAGTCGTCGATATCCGCCTGGCGCTCTTTTCCGAGGGTTTGCAGGGCCATGAAGTACGGGGTCAGGGGTTCGAGGGTCAGGCCGAAGGTGTGCGTGAACAGCTCCTCGAAGAGTTCCGTCAGCTTGGACTGGGTCGAGGCGATGTACACGATCTGCCTGTTGGTGTCCCAGACCACGTCGAAGCATGCCGGGATGGGCAGGGTCCGGGCCCGCAGGCGAAGCTCCACCTGTTCACGGATCTCGGTCTTCTGTTCCTTGGTCACGAATTTTTTGCCCTGCTCGCGCATGGCCTGCATGGCCTCGTTCATGGCCACCAGCAGGTGTTTCTTCATCACTGCCGGGGGGATGCGCCGCGTGTCCAGGCGCAGGGTGAAGGCCAGATACGGGCCTTTTTCCGGCGGGCAGAGTGCGAAGTCAGGGTCGAGCATGTTGTCGAAGGAGACCCAGCCGAAGCTGCGTTCTTCGGCGCTGGAGTCGATATCGCGGAATGCGTTGCGTTTGAGCCGGTCCTCCACCTCGTGCCACAGGGTGGAGGGAATGTCCTCCTCCACGATGCGGTAGCGGGTGAGCCCGACGCTTGCTGACATGAATCCCAAAGTAACCTCCCTGCCGCCTTTGACGGCATCCTGGTTTTGTTTCAAAGTCGATCGACTGCAAACTGTAATTTCCGGAGTTCCCGATGTCCAAAGCTCTGTGCATCCACGGCCATTTTTACCAGCCGCCGCGTTTCGACCCCTGGATCGGGGATGTCCTGCCGGAGGGCAGCGCCGCCCCGGAGCATGACTGGAACGCGCGCATCACCAGGGAGTGTTACGCTCCATTGGCCTGGGCCCGCCGGCTTGATGGCAGGGGCCGGATTCACGAGCTCGTCAACTGCTATGCCTGGATGAGTTTCAACTTCGGGCCGACCCTGCTGCACTGGATGGAACTGCATGCTCCCGAAACCTACGCGCGCATCCTCGACGGGGACAGGCAGAGCCTCGAACGCCTGGGCCACGGCAACGCCCTGGCTCAAGTGTACCATCACGTCATCATGCCTCTGGCCACGGATTTGGACAAGGACCTTGAGGTGGCCTGGGCAGTCCAGGATTTCCGGACACGCTTCGGGCGCGATCCGGAAGGCATGTGGCTGGCCGAGACGGCCGTGGACCTCTCGACTCTGGAGGCCCTGGCGCGGGCCGGCATCCGTTTCACCATCCTCGCGCCCCGCCAGGCCAAGGCGGTGCGTGACGGCCAGGGTGAATTCATGCCCGTGACCGAGGACAGCCTCGACACAACGCGCCCCTACGTGGTCCGGCTCCCGGAAGGCAAGAGCATAAGTGTGTATTTCTACGACGGGGCCGTCTCCCGGGCCGTGGCTTTCGAGCGGCTTCTGGCCAATGGGGAAAATTTCTGGACGCGGCTTTGCGCCTCGCTGGGGGGCGGATTGCGCAGCATCGCCACGGACGGCGAATCCTACGGCCATCATTTCATGTTCGGAGAGATGGCCCTGGCGTATGTCGTCCAGCAGGCGCGCGAGGGCCGGGACGGCATCGCCCTGACCAATTACGCCGCGCACCTGGCGGCCCGGCCGGCCACTGCCGAGGCCCTCATTCATGAGAACACCTCATGGAGTTGCGTGCACGGCGTGGAGCGCTGGAAGACCCATTGCGGCTGCTCCGACGGCGGGCATCCCGACTGGATGCAGGACTGGCGGCGGCCTTTGCGCCGCTGCCTCAACTACCTGAAGTATTACGTTGACGAGCACTTCTCCAAACGCGGTGAAACGCTGTTCGAGGATGCTGCCCTGGCGTTGAAGGACTACGGGCTGTTCCTGGCCGGGGCCGAGCCTCTGGAAGACTTCCTGGACCGGCATTGCCGGGAGGGGCTCGGCGCGGCCGGGCGCACGGACGCCTGCCGGCTTCTGCTCATGCAGCGTCTGGCCCTGGCCAGCTTTGCCAGCTGCGCCTGGTTTTTCGACGAGATCACGCGGATCGAGCCCCTCAATGCCCTGACCTCGGCCCGCCGCGCCCTGGATTTGCTCCAGGCCACGGGCGGGCCGGACGTGGAGGCCGGGTTCGTGCGCGTGCTGTCCGAGGCCCAGTCGAACATCCGCGAGGACTGGGACGGCTCGGTCATCTGGAAGGATTTGGTCACGCCGCGCCGTCCCGACCCTGCGGAGCTCGCGGAGTACCCGCGGCGTTTCCCGGACGAGGGGGGGCGCCGCGAAAAGCTCTGGCCCGGTCTGAGGGTTGCGGTCGAGGAGGGTCAGCAGGGCATGCTGGCCCGGCTGTCCTGGACCGGCACCCTTGAAGAGCAAACGCTGCCGTTGTCTGAGCAGGCCGTCTTCGCGCCGCATTCCCGCCACAAGGCCGAGATCGCCTTCAGGCTGTCCCGCGAGATGGAGCGCGGCCTGCTGGCCGCGTCAGCGGGAGATGCCGCGAAGCTCGAGCCGCTACTGGACCCCTTCGAGGAAGGGCAGGGCACGCCGCGGGAGTTGCTGGCCATGCTCGCACCGGGGCTGGCCTGGAACTGGCTCTTCGAGGGGCAGGACCTGCCCGATGGAATCCTGGGGTTTCTGGCAGGCTGGATGTCGGCCAACGGGGGCATGCGCCAGATGCTGGAGCGGTTCGCCGAGGAGCGTGGCACCCTGCTCGCGCGCGACCTGACGATGGGGTCCCATGAGCTTGCGCAGCTCATCATCCGGACGCGCCGGCTCGGGCTGTCCATCTATTGGTGGGAGGCCCAAAACATGATCATGGCCGCGCCCAAGCGGTGCGTCCACGAAGAGCTGTGCCAGCT
>CALMTS010000453.1 GCA_937872685.1 uncultured Desulfomicrobium sp. | reverse complement strand
GACAAACCGGAGGGCTCCCATGGAACCAACGCCAATCAACCGCCCTGCGCCATCCGTACCCCTGCAGAGGGCATCGGCGGCCCTCGCATCGCTCTTTGTCGGCGACTCCCTGGCCATGCCGGTGCACTGGTTCTACAACGCCGCCGATATCGAGCGCGCCTTTCCCGGCGGCATCAAAGACCTCGAAGCCGCGCCGGAATACCACCCCTCTTCGATCATGTCGCTCCACTCCACCCGGCGTGGCGGACGCTCGGGGCAGGACCGGGGCCAGTCCGATGCGCCGGAGATCATCGGATCGGTCATCCTCAAGGGCCGGCGGCACCTCTGGGGCCAGGCCAACCGGCACTATCACCATGGCATGCAGGCCGGCGACAACACCCTCAACGCCCACTGCGCCCGGGTGCTCATGCGCTCCATCATCGAGAACGACGGCCGCTACAACCGCGACCACTTCCTGCAGTCCTACATCGAGTTCATGACCGCCGACCCGCCCCGGCACAGGGACACCTATGCCGAATCGTACCACCGCGGCTTCTTCGCCAACCTCGCCGCCGGAAAGCCTCCCCATCAGTGCGGCGCACGGACCCACGACACCCCGTCCATGGGCGGACTCGTCACCATCGGCCCCCTGGCCATAAGCGAACTGCTGCGCGGATCCGCATTGGCCGCGGTGCAGGCAACCTGCCGGGAGCATCTCTTCCTGACGCACCCGGACGAGACGCTGGGCCGCATCTGCGACGGGTATGTCGCCCTTGTCGCCGGCCTGCTCCTGCGCGAGGCGGGCGAGGCCCCCGACCGCCATCTGCTGGAGGCAGGCCGGGCAACCATGGGCATCGATCTCGCGCAGATGGCCGAACGCGCCCGGACAGACCGGGAAATCGTCGGCGGCAGGTATTCCACCGCATGCTACATCAGCGATTCATGGCCCAGCCTTCTGTACCTTGCGTTCAAATACCGCAACGACCTCAAGGCCGCCCTGCTGGCCAACACCAACCTGGGCGGCGAAAACGCCCATCGCGGCGCGGTGCTCGGAGGCATTGTCGGCCTGTCGTGCGGCAGCACCGTCGATGACTGGTTTGAACGTCTCGTGGACCATCAGGCCATCCATGCGGAAATGACGGCATTGTTTTCCCTCTTTTGCATGACCGAACCCTGAGTGAGTCTCCGTATTTTCCGGGCTTCCCGCACGCAAACGCGGCACGAGCCAAAAACAGGCGCATCCGTATGCGAAGCGGCTGAGGACTTCTCCCCCGAAGCCGGCACGGAGATCAAAGGGACCATCGAACTCCGCCTGCTCGACTCCTGCCTGCGGGCCAAAAACGACCCGCAAAGCGTGGCCCGCGTCCTGGACATATTCCGGTTCCTGCACGCCCGGGACGACGACGCCTGCCCACAGGAATGGGTGCGGGCACCTGCCGCCACATGACCGGCAGCATGGACATCGGGACGGAGGTCGGGCATGATATTGCCCATAATCCACTCTCTACACGCAAAAGAGACACGCTCATGACTCTGGCTGAAAGACGCTGCCACAAAGGGCTCATGGAAGGACGGCAGAATGTTCTGCAGCGCCAGCCAGCCACGCGCTTCGGCTACTCCGTCCTGGACATCCGCGTGCAGGAGCGGCTGCGCTCCGCCACGCCGGACGAGCTCGACTCCTGGGCCGAGCGCATCCTCGACGCAGCCACCATCGACGACATTTTCACCACATCCAGTACAGACTGAACCGGCGCGCCGGTCGAAAAGGAGCCGCATGGGTTTCTCCCTCGATCATCGGGCCCAAACCCCTCCCTCCTCCCTTCGTGAGGTGGACACTCTGGCGGCATATCCTTTGGGATCACGTACAGGAAACTTTTCGAACCTCCTGGCCCCGACGATTGCGTCACATCCACCCTGCTCATTCCCATTGAACGTCTAACCCCTCGGCCCATGCCATGGCGAAAGAGAGAAACAACATGATCAACCGCTTGAAAATGCTGCTCAAAAATCTCATCCTGATCTGTGTCTGCGTCCCCGCCTGCCTGCTCTCGGCATGGAGTTCCAAATCCGTGGCCGCGGACAAGGAAATCACCAGGCTGCGCGCCACGGTCCTGCCGTATTTCGGTTTCGCCCCACTGTATATCGCCGAGGCCGAAGGCTTCTTCGCCGATGAAGGTCTCGCCGTGGAGTTCGTGCCCCTCAAGGGTCACGCCGAATCGCTGCCGGCCCTGCTGCGGGGCGAGATCGACATCGAAACGATGTTCTCGGTCGGACTGCTGAACGCCATCAGCCGCGGGGAGAACATTCGCGCGGTCGCCGGCCGTGGAACCATGGCCCCGAACGCCTGCCCGTACAGCGCCTTCCTGGTACGGCCGGGGAAAGCTGCGGAGATCAGCGCCATGAAAGCCGAAGACCTGCGCCAATTGACCTTCGGCGTCGATCCCATCTGGCTTGACGGCTTCTTTCTGCATCAATGGCTGGGTAAACGCGGTCTTTCGCTGCAAGACGTGAAAACGAAGTACCTGCCCGCCCCCGCGGCCAGACTTGAAGCGCTGCGCCAGGGTTCGCTGGATGCGGTTTTCGTGAGCGAACCCTGGATCACCAAGGCTCTGGAAAGCAATGCGGGCGAACTCTGGTTGCCGGCATCAGAGGTCGCTCCCGACTTTCCGCTCAACACCATCGCATTCGGCCCGTCGATGCTCTCCAGAACAGATGACGCCGGAGTCCGCTTCCTGCGCGCCTACCTGCGTGCCGTCGCCCGGTATGCCGAAGGCAAAACGCCGCGCAACATCGAAATCCTGGCCAAGGCCACGAAACTTGACGCAGACCTGCTGCACCGTATGTGCTGGCCTGTTTTTCCACTGGACGGAAATATCGACGCGGAATCCATCGTACGATTCTCAGTCTGGGCGCATCAGCAGGGACGTGCGGATCGCCCGTTAGCCTCGGCCGATGAAATATGGGCCCCGGAATTCCTGGAAAAGGCCCGGCAGAAATGACGACCCAGACCATGGAACGACACCAGGCGCCCGGGTGCATCGACGCAGACGCACATTCCGCCCCCCATCCCTGCAGGGCGGATGCCCAGAACGACGAAGGGGGCGTCCAGGTCCTGCGCCATTGCCCGCTGACACCTCCCGCAGGGCATGTCCCCTTCCCGCGCGAGGCTGTCGAAGGATCAGTGGTCAGACGCTTCGAGGATCAGGCCGGGCGATACCCAGCAAAGATCGCCCTGCGCACCCCTTCAGCCGAATGGAGCTATGCGGAACTGAACGCCTCCGCAAACAGGGTCGCCCATGGCATCCTGTCCGCAAACGGAGCAGACAGGACTCCGGTGGCCGTGCTCATGGATCAGGAAGGCCCGGCAGTCCCGGTCCTGCTGGGAGTCCTCAAGGCAGGGCGACCGTATGTCTTTCTCGACCCGAACGACCCGCCGGCGCGCCGGGAGAGCATCCTGAACCTGACCGGTGCGGACATACTCATCACGCCCGGGCCCACCGTCGCTCCGATAAAGCCCGACCTCAACACGTACAGAATCCTGTCCTTCGAAGAACTCGACGCCGGAGGCAATTCCAGCAATCCGGACCTCGACGTCGGCCCGGACCATCTCGCGGCCATCTTCTTCACCTCCGGCTCGACCGGGGAGCCCAAAGGCGTTGCGCGCGATCATCGTTCGGTCCTGCAGTCGACATGGTTCAACACCAACTCCTGTTTCATTTCGCCGGACGATCGCCATTCCCTGCTCTATTTTCCGGGGTTCGGGGCATCCGTGTTCTGCATCTACGACTCGCTGCTCAACGGCGCGACGCTCAGCTGCCTCAACCCGCGGCGCATGACGCCACCAGATCTGGCCGCCTGGGTACGGGCAGAACGCCTTACACACTTCTCTCCCCCCATTGGTCTCCTGCGGAGCTTTTTGGAAGCTATCCCACACGGCGCATCCCTGCCTGGACTGCGTCAGATCACGCTGACAGGGCAGTCCATTTACGGGAGCGATGTCCGGGAATATCAGGCTCGCATCGGCCGCGGCACAGTTCTCTGCTTCATGCTGGCCATGACCGAGACCGGCATTTTGACGCACGGCTATCTGGACCATGCGACCGAAGCGGCTGACGGCACCGTCCCGCCCGGATACCCGGTCGCGGACAAGGACATCGCGATCCTGGACGACGACGGCCGTCCAGTGGAGACGGGGCGGACAGGCCGGATCGCGATCACCAGTTCCTTCATCAGCACGGGCTACTGGCGGGACGAAGACCAGACCCGCGAGCGCTACCGTCCGGACGCTGCGGATCCCTCCCGCAGAACGTTTCTGAGCAGCGACCGCGGAAGGTTTCGGCCTGACGGGTGCCTGGAATATTTCGGGCGGGAGGATTCGGTGGTCAAGGTGCGGGGCTACCGGGTCGACCTCGGTGCCGTGGAGGCGGTGCTCAATAGCCACCCGTCGGTCCATGCCGCAGCCGTCGTTGCCGGGCAATGGCACGGGCACGAACCGGCCCTGGCCGCCTACATCGTCCCCCGGACCGGGATGCCACCATCCCAGACCGACCTGCGCACCTTTATCGCCGGCAAGCTGCCTGCATACATGGCCCCCAGGCACATCCAGTTTCTGGAGACGATGCCCCTGACGACGACCGGAAAAGTCAATCGCCGCGCCCTGCCTGCCCCGGGGCGGTTCCGCCCTGAACTGGCGACGGCCTTCGTAGCCCCCCGCAACGAAACCGAAGCCCGGATCGCGATGATATGGTCCGATCTTCTGGAATTGAGCGATGTCGGGGTCAAGGATGACTTCTTCGAACTTGGGGGCGATTCCCTGCACGCCATCCGCATGGCCATGGCCGTCGAACAGGAACTGCAGCGCCCCCTGCCCGCCGACTTCTTCCAAACTCCGACGGTAGAGCGCCTCGCGCTGATGATGGCCGAAGAGGCGTCAGGCCATGATGCCGAACACGACGACGGCCGCGTGCAACCCGCGCACCGGACGCAGCCCGCCCCCCTTTCGCTTCGGCAGGGTGCGAAGGGAATCCTTGCAGCCGGCCCGGTGTGGAGGGGACATGCCCTGCCTTACGGCGCGGGCATCCGCCTGCAGCGCGCGATGCTGGCTGTGCCCGCCATCAAGCGGCACTTTTCCGCGAGGCTGCCGCTGCTCAGGGAATGGGCCGCCAGGCTCGGCCTCGCGGCCGGCACAGAGGAACTCGGCACAATGGCCCTCCTGGCGAACACGTGGAAGGCCTGGCGGGCCCAGGCCCTGGCACACCCCGACGCCGTCGGCCGGTGGCTGCACATCAGTGACCCGCACGGCTACCTGCGGGGCGCGCCCGGGCCTTCCGCCGGGGTCGTGCTCGCGGTACCCCATACCGGAGGACTGGGCCTGTGCCTGCTCAAGGTCTGCCAGCGCTACGGGCGCGAAACCGCATCCGTCGTCAACGCCTCATGGCTGGGTGAAGACGATGGTTCGGATGATTGGATGCAGCGGCAAACCAAAGCGCGTTCCAGGATGATATGGGAGGCCCAGCAGGTCCTGCTCCGAGGAGGGGTGGTGCTGATCGCCGCGGACGGGCTCAACGGCCGGCAGGCCGTCGATGTCGAGTTCTGGGGCAGCCGGAGGCCATTCCAGCTCGGCGCCGCGGAACTGGCCGTGACCACCGCAGCGGCGTTTGTGCCGGTCTACTCCAGGCTCGACGCCGAAGGCCGCGTCCAGGTCGAGGTCACTTCGGAACTGACGGCGGAAGGGACGGCCCCGCAGGAGCGGATCGCAAAACTCACCCTCCGCTACGGCGAAGAATATGCGTCCCGCTGGCCGCAGTTCTTCGCATCCATGATCTGGAAACACCTCGAGTACAACCTGAAGCCGTCACCGGAAGCCGCGCGCCGGCTGTGACCCGACGAGGCAAGCGGCCGGAGGCGGCGACAGGACGTGGCTCATCCCATCATATTCCGCCTGTGCCAAATACTTTGCTTTCCGACACCTCACCGCCCGGCCAACACTTCCCCTGCCGGGCGCATAACGAAAAAGGGCCTGGATTTGACATCCAAGCCCTTGTTTTCATTCTGGTCGGGGCGACTGGACTCGAACCAGCGGCCCTCGGTTCCCAAAACC
>CALMTS010000452.1 GCA_937872685.1 uncultured Desulfomicrobium sp. | reverse complement strand
ACCTCGATCAACGAGAAGCTGTCTCTGGTGCTGCACCGAGACCTGCCCGGCGCGAGCGTCCTGCTGGAGGCCGACCGGGATCTGCACCAGATGCTCCTGGCCGAGCGCGGCATGCTGCTCAGCACGCCCGGCAGCCCGGAATACGCCGCGCACATGAAGTCATACACCGAAAACATGGGGCAGGCTGACACCAGACTCGGCAAATTCATCGAACTCTCCTTTTCCGAAGAAAAGAAAGCCCTGGTGGACAAATACCACGCGGACCGGGCCGCCTGGGAGGACGTCTCGAAAAAGATCCTCGCCCTGCGCGAACAGGCGGGCCAGGGAGAGAGCCCCGAGGCGGTCACCCTGGCCATGACCCAGGGTGCCGAAAAATTCGATACCATGCGCGAACACATCAACAAGCTCACGGAAATCGTCGACGGCGACGCCGCAGCGGCAGGACGGGAAGCCGAGAGCGCCTTCGCACGCCTCAAGATCATCCTCGCGGCCATCACCTTCGGCAGCATCTTCATCGGCGGCGCGCTGACCGTCTTCATCTCCGGCGGCATCACCACGCCGCTGCGCCGGATGATCGTCATGCTCAAGGACATCGCCGAGGGCGAAGGCGACCTGACCAGACGGATCGAGGACAGCTCCGGCACCGAAACACAGGAGCTCGCCGAGTGGTTCAACCAGTTCGTCGGACAGGTCCACAGCATCATCAAGGATGTGGCCGGCAACGCGCACCAGGTCACCCAGGCATCCAGGAACCTGCTGAACCTCGCGGGCAGCCTGAACGGCTCCTCCCAGACCATGACCCAGACTTCGAACACCGTCGCCGCCTCCGCCGAGGAGATGAGCGCAAACATGAACAGCGTCGCCGCCTCCATGGAGCAGTTCACGGTGAATATCGGCACCGTGGCCACGAGCTCCGAAGAGATGAGCGCGACCATCGCGGAAATCTCCTCCAGCACCGGCAAGGCCAAGGAAATCACGGGACAGGCCGTCGCCGCCGCGGGCAAGGCCACCACGCAGGTCAACGAACTGGGCGCGGCGGCCAAGGACATCGGCAAGGTCACCGAGGCCATCTCCGCCATCTCCTCCCAGACCAACCTCCTGGCCCTCAATGCCACCATCGAGGCGGCCAGGGCCGGCGAGGCGGGACGCGGCTTCGCCGTCGTGGCCAACGAGATCAAGGAACTGGCGCAGCAGACCGCGCAGGCCACGGAGGAAATCCGGGACAAGATTCAGGGCATTCAGCACACCACCGGCCAGACCGTTCTGGAGATCGGCCAGATCAGCCACGTCATCGGCGACGTGGACTCCATTGTCGGCAGCATCGCCGCCGCAGTGGAGGAGCAGTCCGTGACCACGCGCGACATCGCGGAAAATGTCGGCCAGGCTTCGACCGGAGTGCAGCAGGTCAACGAGAACGTCGCCCAGGCGGATTCGGTCCTCCGCGGCATCGCCCGCGACGTGGCCGCGGTCAGCACGTCTGCCGCGGAGGTGGCGGGCACCGCCAGGTCCATGCACGACAACTCCGAGGCCCTGGCCGGCCTGGCCGGAAACCTCGACAGCATGGTCAGCAGGTTCAGAATCTGACGCCCCGGACCGCAGGGCTGGGACGCGCCCGCGACGCCTCGGGGCGGTTGCCGGTTCCGCTCCGCCCGGGCCGTGGGGCTGGCCGCGGGCCGCTTTTTAAGAACAGGTTCGGGATGGTCTTTACACCCCGAACCTCGTTCACTAACCCTGCTCTTCATACCGGAAATGCACAGGGTGCAGCATTTCCAGGCCCTGCGCAACGCTCAGCCCCGGCACGTACGACATGACAAACTCGAGATCGACCCTCCTGGCGGCACTGTGCTGGGCCATGCTGCTCGCCCTCTCCCTCGGCTGGAACAGGCACCACCTTTCCAGGTCGTTTGAAGGGCTTGCCGAGACCCAGGCCGACGCCGCGTTCCAGAAGGACGTGACCTACAGGATGTGGGCCGCCATGCAGGGAGGCGTCTACGTACCGCCGTCAAATGCCACCCCGCCCAACCCCTATCTCGGGCATGTCCCGGACCGCGATGTCGAAACCACGGACGGCAAGGGCCTGACCCTGGTCAACCCGGCCTACATGACCCGCCAGGTCCATGAACTGGGCAAGGAACGGTACGGGCTGCGCGGACACATCACCAGCCTCAAACCCCTGCGGCCCGAGAACGCCCCGGACCGATGGGAGGTTCTGGCCCTGCAGTCCTTCGCCGCAGGAAGCCAGAAAGCCACGACCAGGGAAGACATGGACGGGCGGCCGTTTTTCAGACTGATGCGTCCGCTCGTCGCCGAACAGCCGTGCCTCAAGTGCCACAGCGCCCAGGGCTACAGGCAAGGCGACATCATCGGCGGCATCAGCGTCTCGGTGCCGCTGGAGTCCTATTACGCCATGGCGGAGCAGCAACGCTTCCGGCTGAACCTCGTACACGCCGTCATCGGTGCGCTGGGCCTCATCGGGCTGTTCGCGAGCCATGCCTCCATCCGGCGCTACAAGGCCTCCCTGCGAGAGGCCGAGCAGAAATACCGCCTCATCGTCAACAACAGCCAGAGCGTCATCTACACCCTCACCGCCGACGGCGCGTTTTCCTTCGTCTCCCCCAGCTGGAAGACGCTGCTCGGGCACGAGGCCGAAGAAGTCCTCGGCAAGCACTACAAAGAATTCATCCACGCCGAGGACCTGCCGCGCTGCGAGGCCCAGCTCGCACGGGCGGCCGGGGATCACTCCTACACCGCCCAGGCCGAGTACCGGGTGCGGCACAAGGACGGCTCCTTTCGCTGGAACCGTTCCATCGTCAAAGCGGTGCGGGAGCGTTCCAGGGGCCCGGTCTCCTTTGTCGGCAACGCCGTGGACATCACCGTCGGCAAGGAAGCCCGGGCCCAGCTGGCCCAACGCGAAGCCCTGCTCTCCTCCATGCTGGAAAACCTGCCCGTGGACTTCTGGGCAAGGGACCTGGACGGGCGCGGCATCATCCAGAGCCGCATGAGCAAGAGGTACTGGGGCGACTTCTGCGGCCGGGACCTGGCCTCCCAGGCCGTCGACCCGGACAATGCCGGGAAATGGGAGGCCAAGCATCGCCGGCTCCATGCGGGGGAAACCGTCGAGATGGAGGAGGAACTGGTCCTGGCGGACGGGCGGCGGCGCATCTTCCACTCCATGGGTGCGCCCATCATCCTGAACGGCGAGGTCGCCGGCACCCTCGGACTGAACCTGGACATCACCGAGCGCAGGAACATCGAGGCGCAGCTGGCCCGCGAGCGCCGTTTCAACGACGCCCTGATCGACAGCGTTCCCGGCCTTCTCTACCTGTACGACGATCAGGGCAGGCTGGTGCGTTGGAACCGGATGCACGAGGAACTGACCGGCTATTCGGGCGCGGAACTGGCCTCCATGCACCTCATGGACTGGTACAAGGGCGACAGTGAAACCCAGGAACGGATCGCAGCCGCCATCGCCAAGGTCAGCGAGCACGGTTCAGCCAGCGAGGAAGCGGAACTCCAGACCAAGAGCGGAAAACGGATTCCCTTCTTCCTGACCGCCGTCCGGCTCGAGATCGATGGCAAAACCTATTTCACGGGTATCGGCATCGACATCACAGAACGCAAGCGCTCCGAAGAGGCCCTCCAGCGGAGCGAGGAGCGCCTGGCCCTGGCCCTGGACGCAGCCAGCGACGGCCTGTGGGACTGGAGCTTCGAATCGGGCGAGGTGTATTTCAGCCCGCGCTACCTGGCCATGCTCGGCTACGGGCCCGACGATCTCGAACCCAGTGTGGCCACCTGGGAATCCCTCCTGCACCCCGACGATCTCGAAAGCGCGAAACGGATCGAGTACGAGCATATCGAACGCGGCGAGCCCTTCGTCGTCGAGTTCCGGCTCAGAAACAAAGCCGGCGGCTGGCAATGGGTGATGAGCCGCGGCAAGGTCGTCGAACGCGGCCCGGACGGACGCCCCCGGCGCATGGTCGGGACCCATGTGGACATCGACCAGCGCAAGCGCATGGAGCAGGAACTGGTCCTGGCCAAGGAGGCCGCCGAGGCCGCCAACCGCGCCAAGTCCGAATTCCTGGCCAACATGAGCCACGAAATCCGCACGCCCCTCAACGGCGTCACGGGCATGCTACAGGTCCTGGAATCCACAGCGACGGACGAAGAGCAGCGCAGGACGTGCAGTCTGGCCCTGCAATCCACCGCCAGGCTGGCACGGCTCCTCGCGGACATCCTCGACCTGTCGCGGGTCGAGGCGGGCAAGATGCCGCTGCGCACGGAACCTTTCAATCTCAGGGAGACGCTGCGGCAGTGCATCGACCTGTTCACGCCCATGGCCCTCCAGTCCGGCCTGGAGTTCAGGCAGCATCTCGACGACGGGCTCCCGGAATGGGTCGCCGGCGATGCCGTCCGCATCCATCAGATTCTCGTCAACCTCATCGGCAACGCCATGAAGTTCACCGGCAGCGGCCACGTGACCGTCGAGGTCTGCCCCCTTCCGCCGGTCCGCAGCGGCACGGCCAGGATCTTCTTCTCTGTCGCGGACAGCGGGCGCGGCATTTCGGATGAAGCCCTGACAACGCTGTTCCGGCCCTTCAGCCAGGTCAGCCAGGGGTACACGCGGGACCATCAGGGAGCCGGCCTGGGGCTGGCCATCACCAAGCGGTTGGTGTCCCTCATGGGCGGCAGCATGTCCGTGGAAAGCGAACTGGGGGCCGGCACCACCATCGCCTTCTGCCTGACCTTCCCCACGGTTTCCGGCCGGCAGGAGCGGGACGTCATCGGCGAAGGGCTCACCGGACCCACGCGTCAGGCGCGCATCCTCCTGGCCGAGGACGACGAGGTGACGGTCTTCGCCACCCGCACGCTGCTCGAAAAGACGGGGTACACGGTCAGCGTCGCCCACAACGGCCGGGAGACCCTCGACCTCCTGCGGCGCGAGGAGTTCGACCTCATCCTCATGGATGTGCAGATGCCGGTCATGGACGGCGTGGAAGCGACGAAAATCATCCGCGCATCCGCCGATATGGGCGACAAAAGGGACATCCCCATCATCGCCGTGACCGCCTTCGCCATGAACGGCGACAGGGAAGTCTTCCTGGCGGCCGGAATGAACGGGTATGTCTCCAAGCCGGTCGGGATGAAGGAGCTGGCCGGGGTCATCGGCGAGCTCCTGCCGGGGAAGGACGGCCCGCCCGCGACGGAAGGCATGCCCGCCGGGTGACGCCTCGCCGTGCTTTCCCGTCTGGTCCCGGAGTGAAGCGCGGTGACGCGGAACCTGCGGCAGGCGGCGCTTTCCGGCTTGACCGGGCCCGCGGCTGCGGGTCATATTTTTGCGCAGGCGGGCGGCGCGCCGGAGCGCCGCCCGCCACGCCGGGAAACCGATCCGCCGGCCACCCATCCCACCACAACCCGGAGCGTTCCGACCCATGCTGTCCCTCGCCGTCCTGCTGCTCATCGTGCTCGCCGCCCTGGTCCTCTT
>CALMTS010000451.1 GCA_937872685.1 uncultured Desulfomicrobium sp. | reverse complement strand
TTGCCGAGGCAGAAAGAATCGCTCGTGAGAACGAGCGCTGGCTGGACAACATCCTCCGGTCGGTCCTCACGGGGATATTCATCGTGGACGCCCAAACTCATGAAATCCTCTACGCCAATGAAATCGCCTGTCAGTTGACCGGCCAGACGGAGGAAAAACTGGTCGGCTTGGTCTGTCATCGATGCGTCTGCCCGGCGGATGTTGGTAAATGCCCGATCACGGATTTGGGACAGACCGTCGATCATTCGGAACAGCTTCTTCTTCATGTAAATGGAGAGCAAATTCCGATCATCAAGAACGTGGTCCGGATGAAGTATAAGGGGCGGGATATCCTGCTGGAAAGCTTCATCAACATCACGGAAAGAAAAAGAATGGAACAGCAGCTGATCACCGCGAAGAACACGTTGGAGGAGCGGGTTCAAAAGCGTACCCAGGAACTGCAGGACCAAATTACCGCCAAAGAGAAGGCCCTCTCTGAACTGGCCTCGACCCAGAGCAAACTTCTGGAAATGTCCCGTGCAGCGGGTATGGCCGAAGTGGCAACAGGCGTACTGCACAATGTGGGCAACGTACTCAACAGCATCAATGTTTCCTGCACATTGATCAGGGATCAGCTCCAGCAATCCCGCATGGGGAATGTCGCCAGGGTGGCCGGTCTGCTGACCGAACCTGAAGGCGGACTGACCCATTTCTTGATGGAAGATCCCCGGGGACGGCAGATCCCGGTTTACCTTGCTTCTCTGGCCCCTGTCCTGGAGGATGAGCAACAGCTTCTTCTCCGCGAAACCCTGTCCCTGAGGGATCGGGTCGAGCACATCAAGGACATTGTCGTCATGCAGCAGAACTACGGCCGCGTGTCCGGCGTCGAGGAAACCGTTCCGGTCGAGCAACTGATAGAGGATGCCGTGACATTCAATATCGAAGCGCTGAAACGCCACGGGATTAAAGTGCACCGCCAGTACATGTCGGTGCCACCAATCACCGTGGACAAGCATAAGGTGCTGCAGATTCTCCTAAACCTGATCAGCAATGCCAAGTATGCCTGTTCCGAAGATGGCAGAGGCGGCGAGAAACGCATCATTCTGCGGGTTTTCAGTCCTGATTCTCAACTAGCCCGTATTCAGGTCGAGGACAACGGTATAGGTATTCCCCCGGAAAATCTGTCCCGCATTTTTCAGCACGGATTCACTACGCGCAAGACGGGACATGGTTTCGGTCTGCACAGCGGCGCCCTGGCGGCCCGTGAACTCGGCGGCAACCTGACCGCCCACAGCGAAGGACAAGGGGCCGGCGCCATCTTCACCCTTGATCTTACTTATCAAAGAGGAGACAAATATGAGTAGTCGAGACGACAATTCTTCTCACCGTATTCTGGTGATAGATGACAATATGGCGATTCACGACGATTTCCGTAAGATATTAACTCTAAGGAATTCTTTCTGTGAAGACTTGCACGACATGGAGGAAGTGCTCTTCGGTACACAGGACAGAATGACAGCCCAGACATCCTTCGCAATTGATTGCGCTTCCCAGGGAATTGAGGGACTCGCCCTGGTCGAGCAGGCCCAGGCGGAAGGCCGCCCCTACGCCCTGGCCTTTGTGGATGGACGGATGCCTCCGGGATGGGATGGTATCAAAACCATCCGGCATATCTGGCAGGCCTGTCCGGATACGCAGGTCGTACTGTGTACGGCCTACGCGGACTACTCCTGGGAGGAAATCCGGAGCGTGCTGGGGGAAAGCG
>CALMTS010000450.1 GCA_937872685.1 uncultured Desulfomicrobium sp. | reverse complement strand
ATGATACTGCCAGTCCACTGGTGGGAAAGTAGGTCGTCGCCAGGACTTTTTTTTTTCTTCGCGCCATCATGACAATCTTCATCTCCGTCCTCATTTATCTCGTCCTTCTCATCGCCTTTGCTACTCACATTTTCGGCTTGCCGGCCAACTGGATCATCATCGCCGTCCTCTGGACGTGGGACTGGATGAATCCGGATGTCACTCTTCCCCTCAAGATGTATGTTCTCTTCATCGTTGCGGCGTTTCTCGGGGAGTGCGTCGAGTTTGCCCTGCAGGCAGCGGGCGCACGAAAATACGGCGCATCGCGTTCCGGCAACTGGGGAGCCATTGCCGGCGCCATTGCCGGTGCGATATTCGGGGCCCCGTTTTTTCTAGGGCTCGGCGCGCTTTGCGGCGCAGTGCTCGGCGCGTACTTCGGCTGCCTCGGTATCGAGCTGCTGAATCACCGTCCTCTGGCCGAAGCGAAGCAGGCAGCCTGGGGCGCCATGCTCGGGAAGGTATTGGGGTTGGCTGTAAAAATCGGGATCGGCGTCGTCCTTCTGGTTCAGGCCTTCAGCGCACTCTTCTGATACGCCGCAGACCTTCACGCTTCCGCGAGATATCCCGCATCCGCTTCACGGTCAGACGATTTCGCTGCGTTTTTTGCGAGTTCATCGCAACGTTCATTCTCCGGATGCCCATCATGTGCCTTGATCCAGTGAAAATGGACCTTATGCTTCCGCAGTAACGGCATGAGTCGTTCCCACAGGTCACGGTTTTTGACGGGTTTCTTGGCAGATGTCTTCCATCCGTTCTTGACCCAGGCTGCAATCCACCTTTTTGAGACGGCGTCGCAGACATAACGGGAATCCGTGTAGACATGCACGGTGCAAGGCCGTGTGAGATGCATGAGGGCGTGGATAACGCCTCGAATCTCCATACGGTTGTTGGTCGTTTCGAGGTATCCCTTGCTTATTTCCTTTTTTTGGCCCCCCCAGACCAGGATTGCCGCCCATCCTCCCGGCCCTGGATTGCCAAGACTGGATCCATCTGTATAAATCGTAACATCAGTATCGGTCGCCTGGCTTTTCTTTTCTGGTGCGCCAAGGCTTGGGGTGGGTGCAGTCAATGAGGTATCCTCTTCATTTTCTTGACCTGTCGGAAGGAGTCTTTTACCAAGGAACATTATGAACTGGGACTGGGAAAAACTACAAGAACGAAGGCAGAGGCAGTCTGGCCCCATACCTGGGCCGGATCTTGGTGATTTAAACGAAAAAGTCAAACAGTTTAAACAGATGAATCTGCCAGGTTGGCGGATTATTCTCCTTATTGCCGTTCTGCTCTGGCTCGGGAGTGGAATCTATATCGTCCAGCCCGATGAGGTGGGCGTCGTCAAACGTTTCGGCGCGTACGATCGCACCACCGAGCCTGGACCGCACTACCGGTTGCCCTTTCCCATTGAATCCGTGCTGACGCCTCAGGTGACCAAAATTCAACGGGTCGAAGTCGGATTTCGTGGCAGCACGGCCTTCACTGTTTCCACGGGTTCGCAAATCCGTCTGGTGCCCGAAGAGTCCCTCATGCTCACCGGCGATGAGAACATAGTGGATGTTCAGTTTATCGTGCAGTTCTTGATCGAGAATGCGCAAGACTACCTTTTTAACGTAGCCAACCAGGACAAGACCGTAAAGGACGCTGCAGAAGCGGCCATGCGCGAAGTCATCGGCTACAACAAAATCGATGCCGCCCTGACTGACGACAAACTGAGCATACAGAACGACACGCGTGATCTGTTGCAGAAGATTCTGGACAGCTACCAGAGCGGTATCAGGGTCGTGGCCGTACAACTGCAGGATGTGCATCCTCCCAAGCAAGTCATCGACTCATTCAAGGACGTGGCCAGCGCCAAAGAGGACAAGAGCCGTTTCATCAACGAGGCCGAGGCTTACGAAAACGACCTCATCCCCCGTACACGCGGCGAGGCGGCGGCCATTATCAACCAGGCGCAGGCCTACAAGGAGTCGAAGATTCTGCAGGCCAAAGGCGACAGCGACCGATTCCTGTTCGTGCTGGAAGAATACCGCAAAGCCAAGGACATCACCAAAAAGCGACTCTACCTGGAAACCATGGAGGAGATTCTGTCCCGACCTGAAGTTGAAAAGATCATCATCTCCAACGAGTCCATGCAGCGGGTCTTCCCGTATCTGCCTCTGCAGCGGTCCGGAAGGGCCGGCGTAACAGGGCAGGACAAGGAAGGGGGTGTAAAATGAGGACGATACAGATCACTCTGGCCGGACTTGTCGTGGCTGTCTTTGTGCTGTTGCAGTGCGTTTTCACCGTTGACCAGACGGAGCGCGCCATCCTTCTGCAGTTGGGCAAGCCTGTCGGCGACGCCGCTCTGGGCCCCGGGCTTCACTTCAAGCTCCCCTTTGTTCAGAACGTCATCTTTTTTGATGGACGGGTTCTGGAATATGACGCTCCGGCCGCCGAGATCATTACCCAGGACAAGAAGAACATGGTCGTTGACAACTACTCCCGGTGGAAAATCGAAAACCCGCTCCTGTTTTACCGGACTGTGCGGAACATCCAGGGCGGCCTGTCACGCATTGACGACATCGTTTATTCGCAGATGCGAGAAGCTCTCGGCCGGTACACTCTGACCGAGATTGTGGCTGTGGAACGCTCCACCATCATGGAGGAAGTGACGGTCAAGTCCAATTCGTTGCTGCGTGATTACGGAATTCGCGTCATCGACGTGCGGATCAAACGCACCGATCTGCCGAAGGAAAACCAGATGGCCATTTACGGGCGTATGCAGGCTGAGCGTGAACGCCAGGCCAAGCAGTACCGTTCCGAAGGCCGGGAGGAGGCCGCCAAGATCACCACGCTTGCCGATCGGCAGAGGACGGTTCTGCTGGCCGATGCGCGCCGTGCTGCCGAATCTGCACGAGGCGAGGGCGAGGCGGCGGCCACCGGCATCTATGCCCAGGCCCTGTCGCAGGATCCCGAATTCTACGAGTTTGTCAGGACCATGGACGCCTACAAGAAGACCATGAAGGATCAGACGCAGTTTGTCCTCACTCCTGAAAGCGAATTCTTCAAGTATCTGCAATAAAAGTCATCTATCTGAGAGCATAAAAAAAGGCGGCCCCGGGCCGCCTTTTTTTATGCTTCAGCAAAGGTTTTACAGCGTTTTCGCGTCTTCCTCGACCTGTTCGATCATCTTGCGACGCTCGGCTTGGATACGAGCGGTCAGGGCCGGGTCGTGCAGCGCGAGAATCTGCGCCGCCAGCCAGGCGGAGTTGCGCGCGCCGACCTTGTCGAGGGCGAGGGTTCCGACAGGAAAGCCAGGAGGCATCTGCACGGTCGCCAGCAGCGCGTCCCAGCCCCCCAGGGATGAAGCGGAGATGGGAATGCCCAGGACGGGCCGGACAGTCTTGGCGGCTACGGCTCCGGCCAGATGGGCAGCCAAACCGGCTGCGCAGATGAAGACCTGGACGCCCGCATCTTCGAGTTCGTGGATCAGACGTGCCGTCCGTTCCGGCGTGCGATGGGCCGACGTGATCGTGAATGTGTAGGAAATGTCGAGCTTGTCCAGGATGTCCGCACACGGGCGGACAGTGGCTTCATCGGATTTACTGCCCATGAAGATTGCGACCTGTGTCATCATGTCCTCCTCAAGCCTTTGACGGCTATATCCGTGCGGTAATAACTGTTTTCGTAGGAGATTTTTTCCACCGCCCTGTAAGCGCGCTGACGGGCTTCCTGCAGGTCGGCCCCCAACGCGGTCACACCGAGAACGCGTCCTCCACAGGATACGGTATGCCCGTCCTGCAACCGTGTTCCGGCCTGGAAAACCGTGACCGTTTCAACCTTCTCCGCTTCGTCGATGCCGGTGATGACCATGCCCTTGGGGTAACTCTGGGGATACCCTTTGGCCGCCATGACAACGCAGCAACTGGTTTCCTCGTGGAAAACGACCTGAGCGGGATCCAGTTTTCCTTGCACGCAGGCCATCATGGTCTCGATCAGGTCGGACTTGAGACGGGCCATGAGAGGCTGGCATTCCGGGTCGCCGAAGCGGACGTTGTATTCCAGGACCATGGGGCCCCTGGCCGTCATCATCAGACCGGCATACAGCACGCCTTTGAACGGTTGGCCGATGGAGGCCAGATGCTCGGTGATGGGCTTGATGGCAAGGTCGGCCATGGCGGCGTACTGCTCTTGTGGCAGGACCGGGGCGGGGCTGTAGGCGCCCATGCCGCCGGTGTTGAGTCCCGTGTCGCCGTCGCCGACCCGTTTGTGGTCCTGAAGGGAAGGCATGGGCACCACCGTCGTCCCGTCGCAAAAGGCAAGGAAGGACGCTTCTTCGCCCACCAGCGCCTCTTCCACGACCACGGTCATGCCGGCTTCCCCGAAGACCATGTCAAGCATCATGTCTTTCAGGGCGTCTTCCGCCTCGGCCATGGTTTGAGCGATGACCACGCCCTTTCCAGCGGCCAGACCGTCGGCTTTGATGACCATGGGCAGGGGCTGTGTCCGTACGTAGGCCAAGGCGGTTTCATATGTGTCGAATACGCGAAAATCGGCCGTCGGCACACCGGTTTCACGCATCATGTTTTTGGCGAAAGCCTTGGAGCCTTCCAGTTGCGCGGCGAATGCGCACGGGCCGAAACAGGGGATGCGCACTGCGTCCAGGGCTTCTTTCAGACCCAGAACCAGAGGCAGTTCAGGGCCGGCGACGACGAGGCCGATCTCGTTGTCGCGGGCGAAGGCCACGATGCCGTCGATGTCGTTGTCGTTGATGGCAACGTTGGTCCCGTGCAGAGCGGTGCCGCCGTTGCCAGGTGCGATATAGAGCTTTCCGAGAAGCGGGCTTTGGCTGATTTTCCACGCCAGGGCGTGTTCACGGCCGCCGGCTCCGACGATAAGAATATTCAAAGGATCCTCCTGTGTTCTGATGCATGCTTCCGGCATCCGCTAGGGACGCCTTTTGAACAGTTTTTCCAGGTCGCCTGTGCTCCAGCGCTGAGCTACGGGGCGACCGTGGGGGCAGTAGTTTCTGTCAGGCAGGCCCTGCCAGGAATCGATCAGGGCCAAGGCCTCGTCCGGCGTGAGAACGTCGCCGGCCTTGATGGCCGCCTTGCATGCCATGACAGCCCAGAGATCCTCCATGGTTCTGGCCTTGTTCGAGAGCGCGTCCTCGATGAACTCCCTGGCCTTGGCCGGAGTCAGCAACGCGGGAACGGCGTTCAGCAGGAGGCGCTGCCCCCCGGAAAATTCGAGGGAAAAGCCCAGTCCGTCGAGTTGCGTCCAGATTTCCTGTGCCAGAGCGGCCTGCGCAGGGTGAATGGGAATCTCCAAAGGCATGAGAAGCGGGCGGCGGTCTCCGCGGGAGCCCTGGGCGCGCAGCATGTGAAAGAGGACGCGTTCGTGGGCTGCGTGCTGATCGATGAGGGTGATCTCGTCTTGACCGGCAAGAACAAGATAGGTGTCCGCAAATTGTCCCAGGTAACGGATGGCGCCAGGGTCCTGGCGGGGTTCAGGTTCAGGGGCTGCGGAAGGCGCCTGGCGAGGTGTTTCGGGTGCATTCTGGTAGCCGGGCGGCTCTTCAAAGAGTCTTTGCGCAGCGGCTGAGGACGAGAATTTGGCTGGCCAATCCCGGTCGTGAGTCGTGATGTCGTTTCCAGGCGGGGCTGGCGCGGCTTCGCGCGGCGGATGGAGTGTCACGGGCAGAACTGGCCGGACCTGGGAAACGGAAAGCTGCGATGGGTGTTCGACAAGCGGGGCCAGCACGGAGCCCGCCTCCAAAGCCTGGACCACGGCCCTGCGCACGATCCGGAAAACGCTGCCTTCATCCTGAAAACGGACTTCGGTTTTGGCCGGGTGCACGTTGACATCGACTTCTTCGGGAGGAAGACGCAGAAACAGGACGGCCTGGGGATATTCCTTGCCCAGAATCCGTCCGCGGTATGCCTCGCGGATGGCGCTGACGATCGTCCTGTCCTGCACGGGGCGATTGTTGACATAGACGAGGATGCGGTCGGCGCGGGCCTGGGCCGTGGCCGGGTCGCCGACCAGCCCGTGGACGGAAAAGAGGCCGTCCTCGAGGTTCACGCTGTGCGCCGACTCGACGAGTTCCCGCGGCCAGATGGAGCCGAGGCGCCGGGCAAGATCTTCACCGGCCAGAAAACGGTGCATGGTGCGCTCGCCGTTCAGCAATTCGAAATCGACATGCAGGTTGGCCAGCGCGATGCGCACGAGCAGGTCAGCACACTTGCGCGTCTCGGTGGAGGGCTGTTTCAAAAATTTGAGGCGGGCCGGGACGTTGGCGAAGAGGTCCGTGACCTCGACATCGGTCCCGGCAGGCATGGCCGAGTGGCCCTGCCCCGTGACGCGTCCGTGCAGCACCTCCAGGACAGCCCCCTCGCCGTCCCGGGTGGCAGAGGACAGCCGGAAACGTGAGACCGAGGCGATGCTCGGCAGGGCCTCGCCTCGGAACCCGAAGCTTCGTATGTCGTTCAAATCGTGCAGGCTTTCGAGCTTGCTCGTGGCATGACGCGTGACGGCCAGTTCGAGTTGCTCGCCGGGTATTCCTGATCCGTTGTCGCTGACCCTGATGCAGGACTGGCCGCCATCCCTGATCTGCACGCGAATGCGCGTTGCTCCGGCGTCAAGCGCGTTCTCCACGAGTTCTTTCAGGACGCTGGAAGGTCGCTCGACGACCTCTCCGGCCGCAATCTGGTTCTGCAGTTCCGGGGGAAGCAGCCGTATCTGTCGAGGGTGCGCCATGGCTAACGGCCCAGGGAACCCAGTTGCGCCAGGATGACGCGGAATTCGAAACGGGTGTCGTCGTCGGTCTGGCTCCAGGAGGTTTCGGCGGAAAAGCACTGGTGGTCGTAGCGAAGGGTGAGCCTTTTTTCCAGATCGGTGCCGGACTCCCAATCCACCCGGTACAGAAATGCCGTGCTCCATTCCTTGTTGATCCCGAAACCGCCGCCGAATGATGCTATGCGTTCACGTTCCTGCTCCTGCCGGAGATATTCATCGATTTCTTCCAGAAAATCCATGCTGAACGATGCGAAGATGTCTTCACCGTAATGAACTGAAAGAGCGTGTTCGTGTTCCGTGACATGACCTTCATAGGGCGAATACCATGTCTTGTTCGTCAGGAACAACCATGGCGTGACCCGAGTGGTCAGGTCGGCGAGAATGTCCGAGAAGGGCCGGTTGGGGTATTTGTCCGTATCGTTGTTTCTGGTTTCTTCGCGAATATCGTAGAGTTGCTCGAAGCGCAGGCGTGCCAGGTCGAAAAAGTCGATTTTCAGGCCCGTCTTCCCTTGCTCGTCCGGACTGGGCTGCACCTTGCCTGTCTTGCAGGTGAAGATGTTGGTCAGCGAGTATTTGAGTTCGTTCTTGGCTTCGATACGGTCAATTTCATCGAAATACGGGTACTTTTCCTGGTCGGAGAAGGGGATGTAGGTGTATTCGAGCCGCGGTTGCACGGCGTGCTTGAGTTTGAGAATCGTGAAGGTGTCGTCGTCAGCCGGGACATCGCTCTCTTCGGTCAGGGTGAAGATGCGGGAGAATTCCGTGTAGGCCGAGGTCGAAAAGTCCGGCAGGAACCTGTTCGGTGTGCTTGTGTCGGCGTCGACTTCCGGGTCTTCCCCTTCGTATTTCTCGACAAACCAGGTCGTGCTGCGGATGCCGCCCTTGGGGATGACGGAGCCGAACTCGAAGTGCAGCGGCAGCCCGATGACGGGGTGAAGGTCCAGCCGCGTTCCGGTGGTTCCGTATTCGCGCCAGAATGAGGCCAGCTGAGAGCTGCCCTCAATGGTCAAGGGCGTATCGAGCAGTTGGGTCTGGTAGAGGTGGACGTTGAGTTCGGGCAGGCGCTGCAAGGTGGGATCGTCATCCCGGTCATGGTTGGAGAGGTTGTTGTTGCTGCCGTATTCAAGATTCTGGGTGTACTCGAGCAGACCCTGGAAACCCACATTGGCCCAGTTGCGGCTCAGCAGAAGGCGGTTGACGCGCAGTTCGCTGTCGCTGTCCTCGATGTCTCGGCCGAAATACTGCAGGAAATCCTTGCGGCTCTTTTTGAAGCCGGAGAACCCGTGTGAGAATTCGCGCAGGTAATCCTGGTCCGAGACGAGGTCCAGGTCGAGCTTGAGGTTCCAGTCAGGTTCCAAGAGATACCCGTCGAACTTGCCGCGGGCCCACCACCGGCTGTGGTTCGCACGGCTCATCTCCTCGTTGTCGCTGTACAGTGACTGGCTTTCGGTTTCCTGGTCGTAGAGATAGTCGAGTTTGAAGATGCCTTTCGTGTGGATGTCCGGAACAAGCCGATATTCCGCACCGAGCATGAGGCCTTTGGCCGTCATCAGGTGGGAATACAGGGTGACGTCCTGCTCTTCGTCGATGACCTGGTAGTAGGGCTGGTCATAGGTGATGCCCAGGCGGTCGCTGCTGCCGATTTCAGGCAGGAGGAATCCGCTCTGCCGCTTGGTCTTGACCGGAATCACCGCGTAAGGGGCCAGCAGCAGGGGCTGGTCCAGAATCTGGAAGCGCGGTCCCCAGAGGTGGGCGTACCCGTCCATGGTGATGTCGCCACGGGAAGATTTGATGGACCAGGCCGGACGGTCACCGTCGCAGACAGTGACCGTGGCCTCGCGGAATTCATATGTCTCGGGGCCTGTCTTTTTCAGGATGGCTCCCTCGAAATACATGTGCGGGTCTTCCATGAAGACCTGGCCGTTCTTGAGCCAGCCCGTATTGGTTTCCAGATCGAACTCGGCCTCTTCGGCCTTGAGGAAATCGCCCTGGAATCGGGCTTCGACGCCGCCTCTGAGGAAAACCCATTTGGTTGCCTGATAGTACCGGGCGTAATCGGCACGGATGTAGTCCGTGCCGCGATCAAGAACGACATTGCCGAACGCCTCGATGTATTTGTTATCGTGGCTGGCTGCCGTCCTGTCCGCCAGCAGGCGCCATGACTGGGGCTTGGCGGGAGGTGCGTCGGCTCCGAAAGCCGTCGCCATCGACACATGAAAGATGCAGAGAAAAGCAAGGACCAGGTTGCGTAACTTCATGAAGGTGCCGTTGAATGGTCGAAAGTTCGTGTGGACGTGGCGGCACTGGTAGCACAAGCGACGCTGTATGCCTAGCCCGAAGAAGCGGGGGGGGCGGTGGCCACGGGCCTTGCGACAAGGGCTCACTTCTGTTGAGGGAGTGAGATTAACATGCTGGATTCATGATCATGTTTGCAGCGCAGCCTTGTTGCATTTTTCACAAACAACTTGACCTTGAAAGGGAGGTGATTTAAGAACCGCGCAAATCTGTCCTGCTCTCCAAAAGCGTTGCCTTGGCAACGGCCGCTTCTTTTAACACTCTGGAATTCAAGGTAATTATGGAACTGCAAAAATTTCTGACCGACAATCACAAGAGCATTTGCGCGCAATGGACAGATGCCATCATCAAGACATACCCCGAAGAAGGGGCCAAGTTTTTTTCCGGCTCGGCAAATCAGTTTTCCAATCCGGTGGGACATACCTTTCGAAGCAATATCGAGCGCATGTTTCTCGCGTTGGCGCGCGGGGCGGATGCCTCTGAGTGCTCCACCGATCTGGACGGGATTCTGCGCATCCGTGCGGTGCAGGGCTTTGCCCCGTCCGTGGCGCTCTGTTTTCTGCCGGCCCTCAAGGAAATCGTGTACCGGGAAGTCGCCAAGGCGAATCCGGGCGGAGCGGCTGCCGACTCTTTGCATGACTGGAATGTGCGCATTGACCGGTTGACCATGCTCGGGTTCGACCTTTACATGGCTGCCCGCGAGGTGCTTTGGAAGCAGAAAGCCAATCAGCTCTACAATAGAACGCACAAGCTGCTCGAGCGGGCGAATTTGTTGAAAGACGAGGAGGTAGCGGGGTAGTGTCCGTTAAGTATATTTTCAGTGTTAACCCTTTAGCGAGGTAAAAGGTACATGAAAGCTCTTTACTCCCTTTTCCTGGTCTTTGCCCTCGCGGCATTCGCCCTTGTGGGCGCCGGGGCCTTGGGTATGGAAAAAGCCTTTGGGCTGTACATACCCTTCCTGGCAGTCGCGGTTTTTGTGGTGGGATTCTGTATGAGGGTTGTGGGCTGGGGCAAATCGGCTGTGCCGTTCTGCATCCCCACAACATGCGGCCAGCAGGAGTCCCTGCCCTGGATCAAACAGAGCACCATAGAAAACCCCTCCACCACGGGCGGCGTCGTGATGAGGATGCTTTTTGAAGTGCTGCTGTTCAGGTCCCTGTTCCGCAACACGAAGGTGGACCTGCATGAAGGCACCAAGGTGACATACAGTTCGAGCAAGTGGCTGTGGCTTGGTGCGCTCGCCTTCCACTACTCGTTCCTGACCATCGTCCTGCGCCACATGCGTTTCTTCACCGAGCCGGTTCCCGGACTGATCTCCGGCATCGAATCCCTGGACGCCATGCTGCAGATCGGTGCGCCGACCCTGTACCTGACGGATCTCGTCTTCGTCGCCGCAGTGACGTATCTCTTCCTGCGCCGCGTCGTGGTTCCCCAGATCCGCTATATCTCCCTGGTGCAGGACTACTTCCCGCTGTTCCTGATCCTCGGGATCGCCTTCACGGGAATTTTCATGCGCTACTTCGCCAAGGTCGACATCATTTCCGTCAAGCAGCTGGCCATGGGCCTGGTGACTTTCTCCTGGGTGGTTCCTGAAGGCATCGGCGTGCTGTTCTACATCCACATGTTCCTGGTTTCCGTGTTGCTGGCCTACTTCCCCTTGAGCAAGCTCATGCACATGGGCGGCGTGTTCCTCTCGCCCACGCGCAACATGAACTGTGCTTCCAGAAAGTTCAGGCACGTCAACCCCTGGAAGTTCGAGAACGTTCATTACCACACATATGAAGAATACGAGGACGAGTTCCGTGAGAAGATGGTCGAAAAGGACCTTCCTGTGGACAAGCCTCTAGCAGAAGGAGCCGAGTAATGTCTGATCTGCCACGCCCTGAAGCGCTTTTCGCGAATATCGACTACACGCCTCCCAAAGCGGACTGGATGGACGTGCCGGCGGATATCAAGCCCGGCCGTTACTGCTATGCCGCCAATCCTGAAAGCGTGAAATACGTAGGCCTGCCCAACGCCCACAAGTGGAACCCTCTCGATGAAGACTGGGGGCTCCCGGAGAACTGGCAGGAAATCATCTTCAACGGATTGCGTGAACGCCTGCACAAGTTCCGCTCCTTCAAGATCTTCATGGACATCTGCGTGCGTTGCGGCGCCTGCGCCGACAAATGCCACTTCTTCATCGGCTCCGGCGACCCCAAGAACATGCCGGTGCTGCGCGCCGAACTGCTTCGTTCCGTGTACCGCGGGGAGTTCACCACCTTCGGCAAGATCCTCGGCCGTTTCGCCGGTGGCCGCAAGCTGACGGCTGCCGTGCTCAAGGAATGGTGGTACTACTTCTTCCAGTGCTCCGAATGCCGGCGCTGTTCGGTCTTCTGCCCCTACGGCATCGACACCGCCGAGGTGACCATCATCGGCCGCGAACTGCTGAACCTGCTGGGCCTCAACATCGACTGGATCGCCACGCCGGTGGCCAACTGCTACCGTACCGGCAACCACCTGGGCATCCAGCCCCACGCGTTCTTCGACATGATCGACTTCTTCTGCGACGACATCGAAGACATCACCGGCATCCGCCCCGAGCCGAACTTCAACCAGAAGGGCGCCGACATCCTCTTCATCACGCCTTCGGGCGACGTCTTCGCGGACCCAGGCACCTACACCTGCATGGGCTACCTCATGCTCTTCGAGTACCTCAAGCGCGAGTACGGCCTGAGCGTCACCTGGTCGACCTACGCGTCCGAGGGCGGCAACTTCGGTTTCTTTACCTCGCATGAAACCATGAAGCGCCTGAACTCCAAGATGTACATGGAAGCCGACCGCCTGGGCGTGAAGTGGATTCTCGGCGGCGAGTGCGGCCACATGTGGCGCGTCATTCACCAGTACATGGACACCCTGAACGGGCCCGACTTCCAGTCCTCGCGCATGGAAACCCCGGTCAACCCGATCACGGGCACTGTGTTCAAGAACGCGGCCAGCACGAAGATGGTCCACATCGCCGAATTCACGGCGGACCTCATCAAGCACGGCAAGCTCAACCTGAACAAGAAGCGCAATGCCAACATCCACCTCACGTGGCATGACTCCTGTAATCCCGCCCGCGGCATGGGCCTGCTCGACGAGCCCCGTTTCGTGGCCAAGAGCGTGGTGGAGAAGTTCACCGACATGCCCGAGGGTACCATCCGCGAGCAGACCTTCTGCTGCGGCGGCGGCGCTGGCCTCAACGCCGGCGAAAACGATGAACTGCGCATGATGGGCGGCCTGCCCCGTGCCAACGCCGTGAAGTACGTTCACGAGAAATACGGCGTGAACATGCTGGGTTGCGTCTGCGCCATCGACCGCGCCGTGCTCCCCAACTCCATGGCGTACTGGGTGCCTGAAGTCAGCGTCTGCGGCCTGCACGAACTTGTCGCCAACGCCTTGGTATTCCCTGGCGAAAAGGAACGTGAAACCGATCTGCGTGGTGAAGACCTGCCCGGGATGGAGGACGAATAATGTACGACAAGAATAAAATTCTGACCGGTCTTGCCGTGTTCGTGGTCTTCATGACCTATCCTTTCTGGAACAACATCGGTAGCGCCGCATACACCAGGCCCGTGGTCGAGAAGCCCAAGAACGCCAAGGAGTGCGTGGAGAGTGTCGAGTTCATGCGTGCCGAGCACATGGCCATGATCAACACTTGGCGTGATGAAGTTGTTCGCAACGGCCAGCACGAGTACCACTCCACGGCCAGCCACCAGGTCTTCCAGAAGAGTCTGACCAAGACCTGCCTGAAGTGCCATGAGAATAAGGCCGAGTTCTGTGACAAATGCCATGCGACTGTTTCCGTGAACCCCTACTGCTGGGATTGTCATGTTGATCCGAAGGGGGAGAAGAAATGAAAACCTTGCGTAGAAACTTCCTGAAAATCGCCGCGGTGGCTGTTCTGGGGTGGGGCGTCCGTCCCGCTTCACAGCTCCTGGCTTCCGGTGGTGGAGCTGAGCCCAGCGAGGGCTTGCTGTTCGCTTCCCGTCACTCCGTTCACGCCGGACCGAACGCTCTCTCGGCCAAGCGCTGGGCCATGGTCATCGACACGGCCAAGCTCAACGAGAAGGTGATGGAAGAGATCCAGCACGTCTGCCACACCCTTCACAATGTCCCCAACATTCCCGGAAAGCAGAACATCAAGTGGATCTGGGAAACACACATGGAGCATCTCTTCCTCGAGGATCTCCATGAGTACCAGCCTGAAGCCGGCGCCAAGAGCGCCCTGGCCCTGTGCAACCATTGCGACAATCCCCCTTGCGTGCGCGTCTGCCCGACCAAGGCCACGTTCCAGCGCGAAGACGGCATCGTCATGATGGACTTCCATCGCTGCATTGGCTGCCGCTACTGCATGGCCGGCTGCCCCTACGGCTCCAGAAGCTTCAACTTCATGGATCCGCGTCCGTACATCGAAACGACGACTCCCGATTTCCCGACCCGGACCAAGGGTGTCGTCGAGAAGTGCGAGTTCTGCGCCGAGCGTCTGGCTGAAGGCAAGATGCCCGCCTGCGTCGAGGTCTCCGAAGGGGCGCTGACGTTCGGCGACCTGGCCGACCCTGAATCCGAAGTGCGCAAGCTTCTGGCAGAGCGTTTCTCCATCAGGCGTAGTCCGACCCTTGGAACCAAACCGTGTGTCTACTATCTTGTGTAAAGGGGTGAACCATGCTTGAAAAAGCCATAAATGGATCAAAAGTATACTGGGGCTGGATCGCCTTTCTGCTCCTCCTCATGAGCATCGGGGCGGCCTGCTACTGGCAGCAGTTGTCGCATGGCCTGACCATCACCGGCATGAGCCGCGACGTGACCTGGGGCTTCTACATCGCACAGTTCACCTTCCTGGTCGGCGTGGCCGCTTCGGCCGTCATGCTGGTCATTCCCAAATACCTGCATGACTATCACAAGTTCGCCAAGATTCTCATTCTCGGCGAGTTCAACGCTGTGGCCATGGTCATCCTGTGCCTGCTCTTCATCGTCGCCGACCTGGGTTCCCCGCAGCGCCTGATGAACGTGCTCCTCCATCCCACTCCCAACTCCGTGCTGTTCTGGGACATGGTGGTCCTGAACGGCTACCTGCTCATCAACATCCTGGTGGGCTGGGTCACCCTGGAGGCCGAGCGCAAGCAGATCGCCCCGCCCAAGTGGATCAAGTTCTTCATCTACTTGTCCATTCCCTGGGCGGTTTCCATCCACACGGTCACGGCGTTCCTGTACTGCGGCCTCCCCGGCCGCGGTTACTGGCTGACCGCCGTCCTGGCCGCCCGCTTCCTGGCCTCGGCCTTCGCCGCCGGTCCGGCCTTCCTGATCCTGGTGACCTACATCGCCAAGATCTTCACGGGCTTCGACCCCGGCAAGGGCGTACTGCCCACCCTGGGCAAGACAGTGGTCTACGCCATGTGCGTGAACCTCTTCCTGCTCCTGTGCGAAGTGTTCACGGTCTTCTACAGCCAGATTCCGTCCCACATGGCGCATCTGCAGTACCTCTTCGTGGGCTATCACGGCCACGGTGTGCTGGTGCCCTGGATGTGGTCGGCCATGATCATGGCCGTGGTGGGCATCCTGATTCTTATCGTGCCCAAGAACCGTCAGCAGGATAACCTGCTGATCATCGGATGCCTGCTTATCTTCATCGGAGCCTGGATCGACAAGGGTCTCGGCATGATCGGCGGCGGCTTTGTTCCCAACCCCCTGCACGAGATTACCGAGTATGTGCCCAGCCAGCTTGAGCTCGGCGTGTCCTTGGGCATTTACGCCACGGGCTTCCTGGTGCTGACGATCCTGTACAAGGTCGCCATCGGGGTGAAGCAGGAAGTGGAGTAATCAATGGGCCTGCAGGTGGCCCGAAAGGGCTGCTTGCAGGCTTTTCTTGCTGAAATCATGGTATAAATTTACTTTGCTCCAACGGAGCTATTTAGGTTTACAGCTTTTTTGATCGTGTGTAAGGGTCCCTTATCCAACTCGCAAAAGCGGGAATTTCAAAGAATTTTGGAGGTAGATCATGGGTTATACGGTTACCGTCGATGTCGACAAATGTGTTGGTGATGGCGAATGCGTGGATGTCTGCCCTGTCGAAGTGTACGAACTTCAGGGCGGCAAGGCCGTGGCTGTGAACGAAGAAGAATGTCTGGGCTGTGAGTCCTGCGTCGAAGTTTGCGACCAGGGCGCCATCACTATCGAAGAAAACTAGGTCTTTTTACGAGGCAGGCCCACTCCCGGGCCTGCCTTCTCCACAACCGCCAACGGCTTGGGGCGCAGCCCCCGCCGGTTCTGCCATTTTTCACAATTAATTCTGTTCCTGATACGGCAGCTACGCCAATTTCCACGGGAGTTCTTGCGCTCCCGGTGAAGGTAGTATTCCATGACCCCAGATTATTCAGAGTTTTTCAAAGAGTATGAAGCGCTTGTGGCTCAGGT
>CALMTS010000449.1 GCA_937872685.1 uncultured Desulfomicrobium sp. | reverse complement strand
CGTCCACACTTCCCGCACCAGTCCCAGGCCCTGACGATACACATCCGGCAACGTCTCCCCTTCCCACACGGCGTACCCGGCCGCCGGAATCCGCCGCAGGGCCGGGTGTGCGCCGAATACCTTCGGCCAGAAAAGCGGATCGTCGTACACGACGGCCACGTCGGCGGTCGCGGGGGCCTCGGCGAGCTCGAAACCGGCCAGAGGCAGACAGCGGCGATAGGCCTCCCCTGCCCGGCGGTGGCTTATATAGTCCGATAGATGCCACCAGACGCGCGTCATGGCGCCCCGTCCTTGGGCCACGGCCAGGGGAAGAACATGGGGACACGGCCCTGGTAATCCCGGTAGGCCTGACCATGGACATGCAGGAGCTTGCGCTCCTCGAGCCGGGCGCCGACCAGCACGTAAACCGTAAGGACCAGGCTCGTGACCAGCTCCGCCGCGTCGAAGGCGCCGGTGCGGGTCCACAGGAGCAGGAGCGCACCGCCGTACCACGGGTGGCGCACCCGTTTCAGGATGCCCGTCGTGCGCAGCTCTTCGGCATAGGGGCTGCCGGCGAAGGAGCAACTTGAACGCAGCTGGGCCAGCCCGCCGACCACGCCCAGGTCGTATTCCCGCGCGCCGGCCCAGAACAGCCACAGGGCGGCGCCGAGGAGGACAAAACGGACCGGCAAAAGAAGACCGCCCCAGCCCAGGAGAATCTCCCCGGCCAGGGCGTTCTTGAAGAACAGGAGCGGAAGGATGGTCAGCACGGCCAGGCAGTTGTAGCCGAGCCGGTACCAGGGACAGAGGCGGGGAAAACGGGCCGAGACCAGACGCATCCAGGACGGGCTGATCAGCAGGCTGTGCAGCCCGCCCCAGGCGGCCCACATGAGGGCGAGCAGGGCAAGCTTCACCCCACGATGGAATCCCCGCCCTTGAGGTCGCGCCCGATCTCGTCCTTCTCGCGGTCATGGGAGTGGTCCCGGGCCACGAGCATGTAGATGGACGGCACGATGAACAGGGTGAACAGCGTGCCGATGGCGATGCCGCCCACCAGGACCAGGCCGATGGAGTTCCGGGCGGCGGCGCCGGCGCCCGTGACCAGGGTCAGGGGGAAGTGGCCGGCGATGGTCGCGCCCGTGGTCATGAGGATGGGCCGAAGCCGCGTCATGGACGCCTCCTGCACGGCCTCGCGCTTGGTCCGCCCGAGCTTCTGCAGCTGGTTGGCGAACTCGACGATGAGGATGCCGTTCTTGGAGACAAGCCCCACCAGGGTCACCAGGCCGACCTGGGAATAGATGTTCATGGTCGTGGTCCACCCTGCCGTCCAGAAGGCCACGTTGGGGTCGGGCATCTTCAGGAAGGTGAAGATGAGCGCCCCGAAAACGGCCAGGGGCACGGACCCGGCCAGGATGACGAAGGGGTCGCGGAAGCTGTTGAACTGCGCGGCCAGGACCAGGAAGATGAGCACCACGGCCAGGCCGAAAGCCGTCAGGAACTTGTTGCCTTCGGTCCTGAGCTGCCGGGAGTCGCCCGTGTAGTCGATGACGTAGCCGCGCGGGAGGATCTTGCCGGCCTCGTCCTCCAGAAAACGCAGGGCCTCGTCGAGGGGCCGCACCGCCACGCCGCTGATCTTGACGGCGTTGAGCTGCTGGAAGCGGTTCAGGGAGCGGGCCACGGTCGATTCCTTGACGGTCGCCACCGAGGACAGGGGCACCAGCCGCCCGCCGGGGCCCGTCACATAGATGTCCTTCAACTGCTCGGGGGTCAGCCGGTCCACGCGCTGCACCTGGGGGATGACCTTGTAGCTGCGGCCGTCGATATTGAACCGGTTGACATAGTTGCCGCCCAGCATGGCGCCGACGTCGCCGCCCACCGAAGCCAGGCTCAGGCCCATGGCCGCCACCTTGTCGCGGTCGATGACCAGCTCGGCCTGGGGCTGGTCGATTTTCACGTCGATGAGGGGCGGAAAGGCGAACATGCCGCTCTGCATGGCCTTGACCTGGAGCTGCCGGGCAAAGTCCAGGATCTCTTCCTGCGGGGCGGTCGAGGCCAGGATGAACTCCACGGGGAAATCGCCGCCGCCGGGCAGGGCCGGGGGCGTGACCGGGAACATGCGGATGCCGGGGATGGCGGCGAGCTTCGCCTGCACCTCGGGCAGAATCTCGGCCACGGTGCGGTCCCGCTGCTCCCATGGCGCGACCACCAGGCCGCCGAAGCCGCTGGACGGGAAGGTGATCTGGAAGGTGAATTTGGCTTCCGGAGTGCTCAGGAAAACCCTGTTGGCCGCGGCCGCGTCCCGGCTCGTCTGATCCAGGGTCGCGTCTGCCGAGGCGTCGAGGATGCCGAAGATGACGCCCTGATCCTCCATCGGGGCCAGTTCCGTGGCCGACATGATGAACATGGGCACGGCCAGGGCGCTGACCACCAGCCAGATCAGGTAGATGGCCGGACGGGCGTTCAACGTCTTCTCCAGAAGGCGCCCGTAGAAGCGGCGCAGCTTCCCGAAGTCGCGGGAGATGCGACCGGCCAGCCCGCGCTCCTCCATGCCCGGTTTCAGGAGTTTGGCGGACATGACCGGCGAAAGGGTCAGGGCCACGATGCCCGAAATGGTGACGGCCCCGGCCAGGGTGAAGGCGAACTCGCGGAACAGCGAGCCGGTCAGGCCGCCCTGCAGGCCAATGGGAGCGTAGACCGCGGCCAGGGTCACGGTCATGGCGATGAGCGGACCGATGAGTTCGCGCGCCCCGAGGATGGCCGCGTTCAGGGGCGACTCGCCCTGGGAAAGGTGCCGCTCCACGTTCTCGACCACGACGATGGCGTCATCGACCACGAGCCCCACGGACAGGACCACGGCCAGCAGGGTCAGCAGGTTCACGGTGAACCCGAAGGCCTGCATCAGGAACACCGCGCCGACGAGCGACAGGGGTATGGCGATGACCGGAATGGCCACGGCCCGGAACGATCCCAGAAAAAGGAAGATGATGATGACGACGATGAGCAGCGTGTCGCCCAGGGTCTTCAGGACCTCGTGGATGGCGCTGTTGATGTACTCCGTGGCGTCGTAGGCCACCCGCCCTTCCATGCCCGAGGGCAGGGTCTTCTGGATGGACTCCATCTCCTCGCGCACCAGCTTGATGACGTCGATGGAGTTGGCGTTGGGCAGCGGCCAGACGCCGATGAACACCGCCGTCTTGCCCGTGAACCGCACCTCGGCGCCATAATCCTCGGCACCCAGGGCCACATCGGCGATGTCGCCGAGACGGATGACGGCCCCGTTCTCGGACCGGATGGCGAGCTGCCTGAATTCCTCGGGCGAGCGCAGGTCCGTGTCGGCCGTGAGGTTGATCTGCACCAGCTCGCCCTTGGTCTGCCCCAGGGCCGAGAGGTAGTTGTTGGCGGCCAGGGCCTGGCGCACGGCGGCGGGGCTGACGTTCAGGGCGGCCATGCGGTCGGGCTTGAGCCAGATGCGCATGGCGAAGGTGCGCGCCCCGAGGATGTCGGCGCGCTGCACGCCGGCCAGGGCCGAAAGGCGCGGCTGCACCACGCGCGTGAGGTAGTCCGTGATCTGGTTCTGCTCCAGGTCGGGCGACGTGAAGCTCAGGTAGGCCGACGCGAACTGGCTGTCTGCCGACTCGACGTTCAGGATGGGCACCTCGGCCTCGGGCGGGAGGTCGCCGCGAACCTGATCGACCTTGGAGCTGATCTCGGACAGGGCCTTGATGGGGTCGTAGTTGAGCTTCAGGCGGACGCTTATGGTCGAGAGGTTCTGGGTGCTCTGGGACTGGATGTAGTCGATACCGTCGGCGCCCGCGATGGCCCGCTCCAGCGGCGTGGTGATGAACCCGCGCACCAGCTCCGCGCTGGCGCCGACGTAGGTCGTGGTCACGGTGACCATGGCATTGTCGCTGCGCGGGTACTGCCGGACCGTGAGGGTGAAGATGGCCTGCACCCCGGCGATGACGATCAGCAGGTTGACGACCAGGGCCAGAACCGGGCGGCGGATGAATATGTCGGTGAATTTCATGGGGTGGGCCCGTGAAAGCTGTTATCGTTCGGGACGGCCGGCATCAGGAGTTTTCCGGGGCCGGGGCAGCCTTGAATTCGGGGGCAAGCGTGTTGTCCACAACCACGGACTGCCCGTTGCGGTACTTGAAGACACCGGTGCTGACCACGGTCTGGCCGGGCTTGACCCCTTTGGTCACGGACACGAAATCCCCGCGCCGCTCTCCCAGGGTCACAAACTGCTGGCGCAGCTGCAGGCCCTTGGTGCCGTTGCCTTGCGCCTCTTCAACCAGAAAGACCGAATCGCTGTAGGCGGCATAGAGCACCGCGGTGGCGGGAACCAGGGTCACGTCGCGTTTTTCGGGCAGCACCGCCCCCACGTTGACGAACATGCCCGGACGCAGGGCGTGGTCCGGGTTGTCCAGCAGCCCCTGCATGCGCACGGTTCGAGTGACGCTGTCGGCCAGGGGTTCCACCGCCGTGAGCCGTCCTTCGAGAGTCCTTCCGGGCAGGGCGTCGGTGGTGACGCGGATCGTGACGCCAGGCTGCACCAGCCTCACCTGCTGCTGGGGCAACACAAACTCCACGTGCACGGTGTCGAGATGCTGCAGCGTCGCGATGACGTCGCTGTCGCCCAGATTCTGCCCGAGGTTGACCTGGCGGATGCCGAGAATCCCGGCGAAAGGCGCACGGATGGTCTTCTTGGCGATGACGGCCCGCAAGGCGTCCATCTCGGCCAGGATCTGCCGGTGGGTGGCCAGGGCCGTATCATACTCTGACTTGGCCGTGGAGCGCTGGGCCAGCAGGGACTCGATGCGCTTCAGGCTGATGCGGGCCAGGTTTTCGCTGGCTTCCAGGGCGCGGAGCTGGGCCGTTTCCTGTGTGATGTCGAGCTGCACGAGCACGTCGCCGGCCGCGACGCGGTCCCCGGAGTCAAAGGCTATGCGCACGACCTTGCCGGGGATCTCGGCTGTCAGGGTCACGCCCTGCACGGCCGTGACCGAACCGACGGCGGTGAGCACCGTCTCCCACGAAACCGAGGTGGCATTGGCCGTGGAAACCACGGCCGGCGGCATGACCATGGCCTGGCCCTGGTCGATCATCTTCCGAATCTGCAAGGCCTTGATGCCGGCGAGGCCGCCGCCCACCAAGGCCACGAGAAGGAGTGCGAGAAAAATTTTCTTGATCATACGTGTCTGCGGCTTGAGGTTCTGCGTTTCATCCAAAACGGCCAACTTATGTATGTACCTACAAACTGCGCCATCGTAAAGAACCCAGGTAGCAATGTAACATGAAAGACGGGCAGCAGGCCGCATTCACTTCGGACTACTGGGCGCACCAATCTGCATCTCCCTCACAATCGCGTTGACTTCCCCCTTTCGCCGGAGGAATGTCCGTGATGGTGGCAAGCCCTCTTTCCGAAACAGCCCTTTCCGGAGGAAAATATGAAAAAACTCGTCGCACTCCTTGTCATTCTGCTCGGCGGATGCACGGGCATGCCCGAAACCGTGCGTCCCGTCGGAGGATTCCAACTGGAACGCTACCTCGGCACATGGTACGAAATCGCAAGGTTGGACCATTCCTTCGAGAGGGGACTGAGCCGGGTCAGCGCTGAATACAGCCTGCGGGAGGACGGCGGCGTCCGGGTCATAAACCGCGGATATTCCGCCGGAGAAGGGAAATGGAAACAGGCCGAAGGGAAGGCGTACTTCGTTCAGGACCCGCAGACGGGCTACCTCAAGGTCTCCTTTTTCGGCCCGTTCTACGGCTCGTATGTGATCTTCGAACTCGACCGGGAGGCATACCGGTACGCGCTGGTGAGCGGACCCGACACGTCCTACATGTGGATTCTGGCCCGGGACCCGCATATGGACGAGGCCCTGAAAAAAGACCTCGTGGCCAGGGCCGCCGCGCGGGGATTCGACACAAAGGCGCTGATCTTCGTCGAACACGAGTAGCGCGCCGGAAGGAAGGCCCGCCGCCCGGCCTGTGCGGGCGGCGGCCGGAAAGCGCGGCTCAGGGCAGCAGGAAGAGGTGCATCTCGCGCGGGCCGTGGGCGCCGTGGACCAAAGTGGCCTCGATGTCCGCCGTCTTGCTCGGCCCCGTGATGAAGGTCATGTTCGAAGGCAGCCCGAGACCCCTGGCGTCGAGCCGGCGCAGGGCGTCCCGGAAGGTCCGGACAATGCGCCCGACCGGCACCACGGCCACGTGAATGGACGGCACCAGCGACACGGAACGCCCCCGCCCGCGCCCGCCCAACAGGAGCAGCGTGGCCGTGTCGGCGACGAGCAGGTCCGCCGTGGTCACGCCCATGTAGGAATCCACCACCTGCCGGCGGAATTCGGCCCGCTCCGTCTCGTCGAAACGCTCCCGCTCCGGCACCGTGCGCACGGAAATGTCCGTGCCCGCCAGGCGGGCCTCCAGTCCCAGGCCCTGGATCACGGGGTCGCTCCAGCACATGACCTGGCGCGCCGTCCCCCATTCCGGGCGACGGCCCTCCGCCAGGGCGGCCAGTTCCGCCCCGCACTGTTCCGCCGAGGCGCACTCGTGGACCTGCAGGTTCAGATGCCCGGCCTCGGTGCGGATCTGCGCGATGAGGCCCGGCAGGTCGCCGGCCGGCACGTCTCCGGCGGGAGCTGCCCAGCCGGCCCCCTTGGCGAAGACCACATTGGCCCGCGTGTCCTCGCTCAGGCCCCCCTGCGGAATGTGCAGCGCCTTGCGGATGCGTTCGATGACCGTGCTCATGCCTTCCTCCCCCTGGTCCTGGCCCAGCGCTCCGTGAAACTCTCCTTCGCCAGGGGCGGAAAGTCCCGTCCCCTGGTCCACCCCGACAACGGCCCGGGCAACCGCCGTATCCAGCCCGAGGGCTTGGGCAACAGACGCTGGACCGCACGCCCCAGACGCAGCAGCAGGTCGAGGGCCGGGCGCCGGCTCATGATCCAGGCCCAGGCAGCGAAGGCGGCCTTGGTCCCGCGGCTCTGCGGCCGCACGTTCCAGCGCGGGTCGCCGTCGGCCAGCTTGGCCCGCAGCAGGGAAAGCATGCGCGGCAGGTCGTTGTCCACCGGGCAGACCTGCTTGCAGGCCCCGCACAACGTTTCGCCCTGGCAGAGATGATGGCACTCGTTCACGCCGCGGGTCAGCGGCGTGAAGACCGCCCCGATGGGGCCGCAGTAGGGGGTGCCGTAGGAATGCCCGCCGATCTTCAGGTACACGGGGCAGACGTTGAGGCAGCATCCGCAGCGGATGCAATGCAGCACCTCGCGGAAATCGGGGTCGCCGAGGATGCGGGTGCGGCCGTTGTCCACGAGCACGAGATGGAACTCCTCCGGCCCGTCGGGCTCGTCTTCCAGTCGCGGCCCGCCAACATAGCTCACGTAGGTCGAAATCTTCTGCCCGGCCGCGGCGCGGGTCAGCATCCGCAGCAGGACGTCGTGGTCCTCCAGGGTCGCCGCCACCTTCTCGATGCCCAGCAGCACGACATGCACACGGGGCATGGTCGAGGACATGCGGATGTTGCCCTCGTTGGAGACGATGGTCACATGCCCGGTCTCGGCGCAGGCGGTATTGCCGCCGGAAACGCCCATTTCCGCCGTCAGCATCTTCTCGCGCAGGGCCTTTCGCGCCATGGCCGTCAGGGTCGGCGGATCCGAGGTGTAGGGTTCGCCCAGCTTCTCGGCGAAGAGTTCGCCGACCTGCTCGCGGCTGTAGTGGATGGCCGGGGCGATGATGTGCGACGGGGTCTCGCCCTTGAGCTGCACGATGTACTCGCCGAGATCCGTCTCCACGGTCTCGATGCCCGCGGCCTCGAAAGCGGCGTTGAGGCCGATCTCCTCGCTGAGCATGGACTTGCCCTTGACCACGCGCCGCACGCCGTGCCGCCGGGCCACGCCCAGGCAGTACTCGACCGCGTCCAGGTCCGTGGGGGCAAAATGGACATGCCCGCCCCGGCCCGTGATCTTGGCCGCCAGCGACGTCAGCACCACGTCCAGGTTGTTCACGACTTTGCGGCGCACATCCTTGGCTTTCAGACGGGGGTCGGCCTGGGCGTCCACCTGGGTGTAAAGATTGAGGGCGTTGCGTCCGACCTTGTCGCGCATCTTGGCCAGGGCCGAATGCAGCCGGGTGTCGGCCGCGGCCTTGCCTGCGGAACTCCTGTAGTCTTCAGGGCTGTTCATCGTTCCTCCCCGGCCAGAATCTCCGCGATGTGCCGCACCTGGATGGGCAGGCCTCGGCGGGTGATCATGCCCTGCATGTGCATGAGGCAGCCCATGTCGCACCCCGTCACCGTCTCCGCGCCCGTGGACTGGACGTTGGCCAGCTTGGTCTCCAGCAGGGCCTCGGAAATCTCGGGATACTTGACCGCGAAGGTGCCGCCGAAGCCACAGCACTCGTCCGAACGGGTCATCTCGACCAATTCCAGGCCCCGCACCTGCCGCAGCAACGCCCTCGGCTGGTCCGCAACGCCGAGGCCGCGCAGCAGGTGGCAGGAATCATGGTAGGTCACCTGGCCTTTCCAGAACGCCCCCACGTCGGTCACGCCGAGCACGTCCACCAGATATTCGGTGAACTCCCACGTCTTCGCCGCGACGGCC
The DNA here is from genome assembly GCA_937872685.1 of uncultured Desulfomicrobium sp. Lineage (GTDB taxonomy): Bacteria > Desulfobacterota > Desulfovibrionia > Desulfovibrionales > Desulfomicrobiaceae > Desulfomicrobium. The sequence continues at coordinate 5,047 of CALMTS010000449.1, read as the reverse complement.
TCGGCCCTGGCCAGAAGCCGGGGCTGGTGCTCGAAAAGCTCGGCATAATGGTGCCGGACCATGTTCACGCACGAACCCGACGGACAGACGATGGCCTCGGCGTCCTCGAACACGTCCAGAAATCGCTCGGCCAGCCTGGCCGCCTCCTGCCTGTATCCCGCGTTGAAGGCGGGCTGGCCGCAACAGGTCTGGTCCTTGGGGTGGACAAGCTCCACGCCCTGCTTCTCCAACACCCGGACCATGGCCCAGGCCGCATCGGGGAAGCAGGAGTCGATTATGCATTGGATGAACAGCGTCACCCTTTTCGGTCTGTTTGTCACAACATGCTCCTGTGCTTGCGCCCGCCCGGTCCTTCACGATCCGCGTACCGCCTGTCCGCGCGGGGCTCGCAACCCATTATCGATAGCACGCGCACCATGCAACGGAAATTGTCATGCGGATTCCGTGGCCGATCCGTTGCCGCGGCTTTACGCAGTGCGCATCGTGCACTAGTATGGCTGGCAGAATATCCACACAAACACATTATTCCAACTCGCGAGGTGCCATTATGAGTGTACACGGTTTTACCGCCGAGGACCTTTTCGCCCTGGTGACCGGAACCGAAGACTTCCTCCTGCTGGACGTACGTAATCCCACCGAGTTCGAGCGGTTCAAGATCGAAGGCCCCCGGCCCATCGACATGATCAACGTCCCCTACATGGACTTCATCGAGCATGAAGACGAGTCCGTGGCCAAGGTGCCCAAGGGCAAGCCCATCCGCGCCATCTGCGCCAAGGAGGGGTCGTCCAAATTCGTGGTCGAAATCCTCGAAGGGCGCGGATACGACGACCTGGGGCACCTCCTGGGCGGCATCAAGGCCTGGGGCAACCTGCTGACCCCGGTGCTGCTGCACGGCAAAGGGTATGAACTCTACCAGTTCCGCCGGCCCGGCAAGGCCTCGTGCAGTTACGGCCTGGTCTTCGGTGGCGAAATGGCCGTCTTCGACCCGTCCCGCAATGTCGAATTCTACCAGAAATTCGCGGCCGACCACGGGGTGCGCATCACCAGGTCCTTCGAGACGCACAAGCAGGCGGACTACATCTCCGGCGGCCCCGCCCTGGCGCGGGAGCATGGCGTGGAGATGCTCGGCAACGAGGCCGATTTCGGCGGGGCGGCCTTCCCCTTCACGCCGGTCAAGGACGGCGAAGTGTTCCATCTGGCCGGCGGGGGGCCTGAAATCAAAGCCCTCCACACCCCCGGGCACACGCCGGGGAGCACCTGCTATCTCATCGACGGCAAATACCTGATCTCGGGCGACACCGTTTTCATCGAGTCCGTGGGACGCCCCGACCTGGGCGGTCAGGCCGAAGCCTGGTCCAAGTACCTGTTCCACACCCTGACCGACGTCATCCGGAAGCTGCCGCCCTCGACGCAGATCCTGCCGGCCCACTGGATGGACTGGAGCGAAGCCCGGCCCGACCTGGCCTTCGCCGCCACCCTCGACGCGGTCATGAAGCGCAACCTCGACATCTTCGCCATGGACAACGAGCGGGACTTCTACGGATTCATCAAGGAAAACATGCGGCCCCAGCCGCCCGAGTACGCCATCATCCGGGAGATCAACGCGGGACTGCGGGAAGAGACGCCCGAAAAGCAGGAAATCCTCGACCTGGGCAAGAACGAATGCGCCGCCAGCGCCCGGGCTGCGGCAGCGTCCTGAAGAATGCCTCCGGCGGGCAGGGGCACGGCCCCTGCACCCCTTTACGATAATATACGAAGAAAAGCGGGAGGGCGGATGTGACCGCCCTCCCGCTCCTGTTTGCGGGACCGGAAAACGTCCGGCCTAGAACTTGTAGGAAATGCCCAGGTCGATGCTGTATTCGGACAGCGATGCCTCGTAATCGCTGATGCCCTGCTCCATGCTCGACCCGGAGATGCTCACCTCAGGCGCATACATGCCGCCCAGATTGATCCACAGGTTTTCCATGGGAGAATATCCCACACCGGCCGTGAAATGGTGTTCCACCAGCGCGGGGAAGGCGATGTTCTCGAAAGCCCGGCCTTCGGTCAGAGGAGTCTTGCCGTAATTGTAGCCGGCGCGGATCTTCCACTGCTCCGGAACCAGATCGTACTCCACGCCCAGGGCGAAGACGATCTGGTCGCTCCAATCCATATCGAATTTGGCATAGTCGGGAGTCGCCTCATTCTTGGGCATGATCGGCTTATGGTGCCCCATGGTCTGCGACCAGTCGATCCACTTCACGTCGAAGGCCAGCCGCAGCCGGTCCGTGGGACGGTATCCCACGCCGAAGATCAGCTGCTGCGGAAGATTCAGGGTCATCTTGTCTTCGCCGAATGGCGTGTCGAACTCATAGTCGTCGAACACTTCCTCGCTGATGTACGCCAGGGACAAGGACCATTCCTGCGAAGGCCGCAGGTACGCGCCCACCTGGAAACCATAGCCGAAGCGGGCGTCCTTGTCGTGCGACGGGCCACCGCCGGCCTCGTACTCCATGGCCGCCCGGTCGAGATTGACGGCCACGCCCAGGGAGAACTTGTCGTTGATCTTGTAGGACAGGCCCGGGACGACCTTCATCATTTCAAAGCTCGTGTACACGCTGTGACCGTACACGCCGGTGTCGTAGTCCACGCCCATGCCGGCCGATCCGAAGGCGGCCAGGCCCAGGGTGAGCCGGTCCGTGACCGGATAGACAACGCCCAGGGCCGGGATGAACGAAGACTTGTAGGAACTGGACTCGTCCGAATCCCCCACGAAAAAGTCCGTGGACTCGTACTGCGATGAGGGATCGAAGTAGGTCACGCTCAGATCGAACATGGCCGGCAACTCGCTCATGGCGGCCGGGTTTGTCGTGATGACGAAGGAATCCAGGGGAAGAGCCGAGCCCGCCCCGCCCATGGAACGCTGGACCACACCGATGCCGATCAGCTGCATGCCGTTCGTGGCGAAGGCCACGCCAGAAAACGCTGCGACAAGAACGATCGCTGTCAACATCCCCTTCAGCACCGAACTTCTGCTTCCCATCCTCCCTCCTTTTCCGCTCAGCGGGCGGTTATTCTACCAGTGCGTCGGCCACCATGGACGACAGGAACTGGACATCCAGACCAAGTTTGTAATGCGCGTTGATGTTCCCAAGTTGCGTATGGCAGTTTTCACAGGCCGTGGCCAATATGGCGTTGTCCTCCGGTTTGCATTTTCCGTAGGTGACGATCTGGTCCGCCTTGATTTTGCTCGACTTCATCCTGAAATCCAGAGTCTCCTCGCCCAGGGCGACAAGCCCTCCCCCTCCGCCGCAACACCAGTTGTAGTTCGGCTCGGGCGAAATTTCCCGGTAATCCGCGCACAACTTCTTCAGAATGTAGCGAGGCTCGTCCATGACGCCCCCGTTGCGTGCGATCTGGCAGGGATCGTGGTACACGACCGGCCTGGTGATCCCCTTCTCGCGGATTCTGATCCGCCCTTCCCGGATATACCGGGCATGAACTTCCGTGATCGACGAGACCGAGAACGGCTGCTTGCCGGAAAGCTGCTTCATGACCCGATACGCCGTGCCGCACTCGCAGATGACCACTTCCCTGACCTTCAGGCGCAGGGCCTCGTCAACGATGCGGTCGAGGATGAGCTTCGTCTTGGCCGGGTCGCCGACGAAAGCGCCGAAATTGACGGCCTCGAAAAAGCTCAGCGTCCAGTTCTCCCCGGCCGCGTTGAAGACGGCGGCCGCCGGGACGATGGAGTGGGCCCCGGCCAAAGCCACATAGAGCATATCCGCCCCCTCCACCTCCGTCGGTATGGGATGTGCGGACTCGCTTTTCCAGCGTTCCAGGACCTTGGTCTCCAGCCGCCTGATCCCGTCCAGGAAGCGGGGCTTGATGGCATCCACATTCTGCCCCTTGGCCACGGACATGTCCGCCAGCATGGTCAGGGTTTCCGGCTCGGCGCCGGCCCCGATCAGGAGCAGTTTGGCGATGGAAACGATCTGCTGGGTGTCGATGCCGAAGGGACAGTACATCATGCAGCGCCTGCAACCGGTGCAGGTGTAGGCCGCTTCCTTCAAGTCCTCGATGGCCGTGTCGTCCAGGGGTTTGGCCTGGCCCCAGCCGGGCAGGATGCGCCCCTGGGCCCTGAAATACTTCTTGTAGATGCGGCGCACCACCTCGGCCCGGTGAGCCGGGGAGTATCGTGGCCGCGGCATGGATGCGTAGGCATGGCAGGCCGGCGTGCAGATCCCGCAGCGGGAGCAGGTTTCGAGATAGACCTCCATGGCGCGCGTCAGCTTGCCCTCGAACAAGGTCAGGAGCTTCGAACGGGTGGATTCGTCCATGACTACCTCCGGCGCATCATGTTGGCCGGGATGCTCAACACGGCGTGCATCATTTTGGAAAAAGGAAACACCATGATGAAGAGATTGGCGAAGAATACGTGCAGGGTCAGCATGAAACTGTGCCCTGAGCCCGTGACCGCATCAACGGACGGGGCAAACAGGACCAGGCTCATGAGGTACTCGCGGTATTCGGCCACCCCCATGGAGCTGAACTCGTAGATACGCCTCGCCAGATGCATCTGGGACCCGAACATCACGGCCAGCAACAGCACGATGAGCAGGAAATAGTCTTCCGGCACGGACAGATCCTTGGCCGGAGGGACGAAGCGTCTGAAGAGCAGAAAGAGCAGGCAGACAAAACTCGACACGCCCACGAACCCTCCGCCCAGGAAAACCTCGTGCGGCCAGGCCTGCAGCCAGGGCATTTCGGCGAAGAGCTCCAGATGGCCGAGAATGAGCAGGCCGATGGTGAGATGCAGGAGCATGAGGAAGGCCCATAGCACCGGATTGTGCCTGCGGACCATGGGCAGGAAAAAGGCGTCGGTCAGGGCGAAGAGCCAGGCGGGGCTGCGCTCGGGAAAGATCTTGAGGGTCGGGGCAAAGGCCGGCCGGCTGACGATCCTGTACAGCCGCCAGGCCGTGCCGAGGGCAAAAACGGTTACGGCCAGATAGACCATGGGCACCAGCACGAAATAAGTCAGGGTATCCATAACAGATTCTCCTGCGCG
>CALMTS010000448.1 GCA_937872685.1 uncultured Desulfomicrobium sp. | reverse complement strand
GCCAGGAGCCCCACGGGCACGGCGTGAAGCAACTCGCCCGGAATGGCGTTCTGGGGCGTGGTCGCTGGAGGTGTTGGCGTGCCGGTCATGACGGTTTCCTGTGGGAACGCACACGGATCACAGGGCAGGGGTGACGGGTCGGCGCGGTCCGCGGATCGTTCCGCGAAACGCCGAGATAGCCGCGGCCTGCCACCTCGTCGACATGTGCTACCGTACCCCAGGTTCCTGGTAAAGGACAAGGGGAAGCAGGATAGCCATGTGGATATCCTCGACGTCGCGTGGTATTGCGCCAGCGCGCGGTCAGAATTGCCGATGGCGCATGCGATTGCGGCCGTTCTGCTTGGCGTCGTACAGGGCGCTGTCCGCGATCTCGATGAGCATCTGGTGGGCGAACTCCCGCCGGGGCACGGTGCTGGCCGCGCCGATGCTCAGCGTGACGCGGTCGGCGGCCGGTGAATAGCCGTGCTCGATGCCCAGATCCTCCACGGTCTTGCGGATGCGCTCCGCAATGTGCGCAGCGCCGTCGACGTCGGTCTCGGAGAGCACGGCCACGAATTCCTCGCCGCCGTAACGGGCCAGGAAGTCTCCAGGCCGGTGCAGGGTGGCGGAGACGGCTCCGGCCACGGACCTGAGGCACTGGTCGCCGGCGAGATGTCCGTATGCGTCGTTGTAGGCCTTGAAACAGTCGATATCCATCATCAGCAGGGACAAGGGGGTTTGGCCGCGCAAGGCGCGTTTCCACTCGGCGAGAAAGACCTCGTCGAAGCGGCGCCGGTTGAAGACACCGGTCAGGCTGTCACGCTGGGACAGTGTTTCGAGCAGGTCGGACTTGCGTTTCAGGTCCAGGTGGGTGCGCACCCTGGCATGCACGATGGGCAGGCTGAAGGGTTTGGTGATGTAGTCCACGGCGCCCAGGTCCAGGCCCTTGGTCTCATCGTCCTCGGCGTTCCTGGCGGTGAGGAAGATGATGGGGATGCCCCGGGTGCGCTCGTCGTTCTTGAGGCGCCGGCAGACCTCGTAGCCGTCCATGCCCGGCATCATGACGTCCAGGAGGATCAGGTCGGGGTGCGGTTCGCTGACGGCGCGGCGCAGGGCGGTTTCGCCGTCGGTGGCCACGAGCACTTCGTGGCTCCTGCGCAACTCCTCGCCGAGCAGGAGAATGTTCGACGGACTATCGTCGACGAGGAGAATGCGGGGCACGTCGGTACTCGAGAGGGTCATGTGTTGCCTACGGGATGGTCACACCCAGTCGCTGGGCGAGGTTGTTCAGGGAATGTCTGGCGGCGTCCATGTCGAACGCGGCGATTTGCCCTTCCAGTGTGGCCAGGATTTCCGCCGCGTTGCCGGGACGATCCAGAGCGGCCTTGAGCGTCGCGAAGCTTTCCCTGGCCGAGTAGCTGCCGGTGTCGAGTTTGCCGGCCAGGGCTCTCACAAGGGCCACGATTTCGTCCGGGCTGACGTCACGCGTGGGCTGGGACGTTGCCTCTGGCTCGGCCGCGGGGGGGAGGGTTCCAAGGGCTTCCAGGAGCGGTTCCAGGCGTGCACGCACGGCCTCCAGCCAGGGGGCGAGATCCGTGTCGCCGTGCTCGATGGCCTGCTCCAGTTCCAGGGAGGCATTCTGGAGGTCCACGGCGCCGATGCCACCGGCGGAACCCTTCAGGGTATGCGCCAGATGGCGCAGACCCGAAAGGTCCCCCTGGGCATACCCCGTGGACATGCGCTCGAAGGCATGTTCGTGCTCGATGCGGAATTGTTCCAGGATGCGACGATAGAGCCCGGTGTTGCGGCCCATCCGTTTCAGGGCCCAGGCCATGTCCACTCCGGGGAGGGCCTCGGGCAGGGGCGCCTCGGCCGAGACCGGCGGTGACGGGGCCGGCAGTGACGGGAGGGCCAGGGGCGTGCGTCGCTCTGGCGCTGGGGTGGGGGCCGGCGATGACTGCGTCACCCAGCGCGCCAGCACCTCGTAGAGCTGTGTGCTGTCGATGGGTTTGCTCACGTAGTCGTTCATGCCCGCGGCCAGGCACTTCTCCCTGTCGCCCTTGAGGGCGTGCGCGGTGAGGGCGATGATCGGCGGGCTGGCCCCCCCGAAGCGCGAGCGGATGCAGCGCGTGGTTTCGAAGCCGTCCAGGACCGGCATCTGCACGTCCATGAGGATGGCGTCGTAGGCCAAGGCCGGGTTGGTCATGGCCGCCTCGACCATGGCCAGCGCTGCGCCGCCGTCGTTGGCCACGTCGACCATGACTCCAGCGGCTTGCAGCAGTTCCGTGGCCACCTGTTGGTTCAGGCGGCTGTCTTCGGCCAGCAGAACGCGTGTCCCGG
>CALMTS010000447.1 GCA_937872685.1 uncultured Desulfomicrobium sp. | reverse complement strand
GGCAAGGTGCGCTGCATCGCGCGCCATCGCCGGAGCCCTTGTACGGAGTGGCTGGCGAATGTCTTCTTCATATTGACAACCCCCGTTATTTTGGCATAGCCGTTTCGCAGCTTTGTGATTTTGTTCCCTCAGCGGAACGGCCTGGTCACTTTTTCGACGCGCTCCATCGCTTTTCGTTTTTCTTTCATCGTCAACCGGAATCTTCCATGGCAGGCAAGGACAACAGCTCCGAAACATTGGCCAAGGGCCTCTGGATTCTCGATATTTTCGGCGATGACGACGTCGGTTTCACCCTTTCCCAGATTTCCCGCCGCACCGGCATCAACAAGACTTCCATCTACAGATACGTCAACACCTTCTGCGAGATGGGCTTCCTGAAGCGCGACGACCGCACGGGGCTCTACCGCCTGGGCGTGCGCATGCTCGCCCTGGCCCACGCCATGCTCGAGAAGAGCGAACTGGAGCGCGCCGTCAAGACCCAGGTCGACGCCGCCCATGAACGCCACGGCGTGCATATCGACGTAGGCATCCTGTCCGGTGACTCCATCTATCTCATCTACCGCCGGGAATCCCAGGACACCAAGGCCTTTCGCTCTTTCAGCTACGGTTCCGAGCCCTACTACCTGGCCGCGGGCAAGGCGGCCATGGCCTTCATGGACCCGGAGGAGCTCGCCGCCTTCGTCGGCTGTCTCGAATTCACGCCCAAGACCGACAAGACCATCGTCTCCCGCGAGGAGCTGATGGCGGATCTGCGCGAGTCCGCAGAGCGGGGCTACACCCGCAACCGCGAGGAGTTCGTGCCTGGCCTCATCGCCATCGGCGCGCCCCTCTACAGCCTGCGCACGGGCAAGGTGGTGGGCGGGGTCAGCTTCGACTCATCCACGGACCGTTTCTCCATGGAGGAGTTCGAGAAGCGCTTTGCCGGGTATCTGGTGGAGCTGGCCAAGAAAATTTCCGCGGTGGTTTCCTGGTAGAAGCCGGGTGCGCCGCGCAGGAACCGTTGCAGGTTCCATCGGAATGAGGAAAAAGGGACCGGGGGTATTGTGCCCTGCGGTTCATGGCCGGTCCCGGGAGGGTTTCCGGGGCCGTGCGGCAGCCGGTACTGCCCGCGGGCATGCTGGATTTCAACATTCACTGGAGGAGTTTGAGATGAAAAGGCTTGTAGTCCTGTCTCTGGTTCTGGCCATGGTCTGCGGCTTTGCCGGCATGTCCCTGGCTGCCGACGACACCGTTCGCATCGGCGTGTTCCTTCCCCTGACCGGCCAGAACGCTTTCGGCGGCCAGCTTGAGCTTGAAGGCGTGCAGATGGCCCACAAGGAAATGGGCGAAATCCTGGGCAAGAAAGTCGAACTGTTCGTCGTTGACAACAAATCCGACAAGGTCGAATCCGCCAACGCTGTCAAGCGCCTGATCGAAAAGGAAAAAGTTCAGGCCATCATCGGCACCTACGGTTCTTCCCTGGCCATGGCCGGCGGTGAAGTGTCCGAAAAGGCCGGCATCCCCCAGGTCGGCACCAGCTGCACCAACCCCCTGGTCACCCAGGGCAAGAAGTACATCTTCCGCGTGTGCTTCATCGATCCCTTCCAGGGCGCCGGCGCAGCCACCTACGCCTACCGCGACCTGGGCCTGAAAAAGGCCGCCCTGCTGATCGACGTGGCCAACGACTACTCCGTCGGTCTGGCTTCCTTCTTCAAGAAGTCCTTCACCAAGATGGGCGGCGAGATCGTGGCCACCCTGAACTACCAGTCCGGCGACCAGGACTTCACCGCCCAGATGCAGGAAATCATGAGCAAGCAGCCTGACGTGCTGTTCATCCCCTCCTACTTCGCCGAAGGCGCCATCATCATGAAGCAGGCCAAGGAACTCGGCGCAACCTTCCGGATCATGGGCGGCGACGCCATGGACAACCCCGAAATCACCGCCATCGGCGGCGACGCCGTGGAAGGTTTCATGCACACCACCTTCCCCTACGATCCGTCCATGCCCGACATGAACCCCGTGGCCAAGAAGTTCACGGCCGAGTGGAGCAAGCTCAATCCCGACAAGGATCCCAACGTCAACGCCGCCCTGGGCTATGACTCCTACATGATCATCATGGACGCCATCAAGCGCGCCGGTTCCGCCGAGCCCCAGGCCATCACCGATGCCCTGGCCGCCACCAAGGGCTTCGTCGGCGTGACGGGCACCACCACGATCAACGAGACCCACGACGCCGAAAAGCCCGTTGGTCTGGTCATGATCAAGGGTGGCAAGAAGACCTACGTCGGCAGCATCACCCCCGAACTCTAATTCTCTGATTGCGCGCCCCCGGCGCACGGGCGGCAGGGCCTGACCCTGCCGCCCGGCTCAGACAAGGAAAGTCCATGAACCTGGCTACATTCATCCAGCATTTTCTGAACAGCCTGACCCTCGGCAGCCTCTATGCGCTTATCGCCATCGGCTACACCATGGTCTACGGCATCCTGCGCCTGATCAACTTCGCCCACAGCGAAATCTTCATGCTCGGGGCCTATCTCGTCTTCTGGGGCATCACCCTCTTTCATCTGCCCTGGCCCCTGGCCATGGTCGCCTCGGTCATCGTCGTTGCGGCGATCGGCATCATGGTGGACCGCATCGCCTACAGGCCCCTGCGCGACGCGCCCCGCATCTCGGCACTGATCAGCGCCATCGGCGTCTCATTTTTCCTGCAGAACGTGGCCATCGTCTTCTTCCAGGCCATTCCCCGCCAGGTCTACCGCCCGGCGTGGCTGGAAAACCCCATGCTCTGGGGTGACGTGCGCGTGCTGCCCCTGACCCTCTTCGTGCCGGTGCTCTCGCTGCTCCTGATGCTCGGCCTCGTCTACATCGTCTACCACACCAAGGCGGGACTGGGCATGCGGGCCATCAGCAAGGACATCGAGACGAGCTACCTCATGGGCGTCTCGGTCAACAAGGTCATCGCCCTGACGTTCGGCATCGGGTCGGCCCTGGCCGCGGCCAGCGGCATCATGTGGGCCCTGCGGTATCCGCAGCTGCAGCCCATCATGGGCACCATCCCCGGTTTCAAGGCCTTCATCGCGGCCGTCTTCGGGGGCATCGGCTCCATCCAGGGCGCCGTCATCGGCGGCGTGGCCCTGGGATTCATCGAAATCATGACCGTGGCATTTTTTCCCGACCTGGCAGGATACCGCGACGCCTTCGCCTTCGTCCTGCTGATCGGCATACTGCTGGTCAAACCCACCGGCCTTCTCGGCGTCAAGACGGAGGACAAGGTCTGATGAACCGCTCGATTACCATTCCATTGAACCTCCTCATGGTGGGATGCCTGGGAATCTTCCTGTGGTGGGCCGAGGGAGCCCTGGACGGCTACAAGATCCAGATCCTGAACCTCATCGCCGTGAACATCATCCTGGCCCTGTCCCTGAACCTCATCTACGGCTTCACGGGCATGTTCAGCCTCGGGCACGCCGGTTTCATGGCCATCGGAGCCTACGTCTGCTCCATCCTGATCATGACCCCGGAGCAGAAGACCATGCTCTTCATCCTGGAAGAGGCCCTGCCCTGGGTGCAGAACGCGCACGCGCCGTTCCTGGTGGCCGTCATCGCGGGCGGGCTCGTGGCGGCCCTGTTCGGGCTGGTCATCGGCGCGCCGCTGCTGCGCCTCGGCGACGACTACCTGGGCATCGCGACCCTGGGCTTCGCCGAGATCGTGCGCGTCATCGCCAACAACATCCCGCGCGTGACCAACGGGGCGCTGGGCTTCAAGGGCATCCCGGACCACGCCAACCTGTGGTGGAACTACGGCTGGTGCCTCCTGACCCTGTACTGCGTCATCCGCATCCTGCGCAGCAATACCGGCAACGTCTTCAAGGCCATCCGCGACGACGAGACCGCGGCCAAGGCCATGGGCGTGGACGTTTTCCGCGTCAAGCTCCTGTCCTTCTCCATCGGGGCGTTCTTCGCCGGAGTGGGCGGGGCCCTGCTGGCCAGCCTGCTGACCACCATCGACCCCAAGATGTTCCTCTTCACCCTGACCTTCAACGTGCTCATGATCGTGGTCACGGGCGGCCTGGGATCCATCACCGGATCCATCCTGGCCGGCACGGGCATCACGATGGTGCTCGAATGGCTGCGCTTCGTGGAGAACCCGCTGACCATCGGCGACTGGACCATGCCCGGCATCCCCGGCATGCGCATGGTGGTCTTCTCCCTGGTGCTCATCCTGGTCATCCTCTTCCGCCGCGAAGGGATCATGGGCATGCGCGAAATCACCTGGGACGTCGTGTTCCGGTTCATGAAGCGAGGTAAGGCATGAGCATGATACTCGAAACCAAGGGGCTGACCATGCGTTTCGGCGGCCTGGTCGCCGTCTCGGACTTCAGCGCCAGCATCCCCCAGGGCAGCATCACCGGCCTCATCGGCCCCAACGGCGCCGGAAAAACGACCTGTTTCAACATGGTCACGGGCTTCTACCGGCCCACCGAAGGCCAGGTCTTCTTCGAGGGCAAGGAACTGACGGGCATGAGCCCGCATCAGGTCTGCCGGGCCGGCATCGCCCGCACCTTCCAGAACATCCGCCTCTTCGGCAACGGCACGGCCCTGGAGAACGTCATGGTCGGCAATTACGTGCGCCAGCGCACGGGCTGGGTCCAGTCCGTGCTCATGACCCCCATGGCCCTGCGCGAAGACCGCGAGATCCGCGACCGCTCCCTGGATCTGCTCGAAGTCGTCGGCCTGGGGAGCATCGCCGGCGAGAAGGCCAACAGCCTTCCCTACGGCGCCCAGCGCCGCCTGGAGATCGCCCGCGCCCTGGCCACCAGCCCGCGCTTCCTGCTGCTGGACGAGCCCGCGGCGGGCATGAACCCCCAGGAGTCCCTGGAGCTCATGGACTTCATCCGCACCATCCGCACCCGCTTCGACCTGACCATCCTGCTCATCGAGCACGACATGAAGGTCGTCATGGGCGTCTGCGAGCACATGTGGGTCCTGGACTACGGCGTGACCATCGCCGAGGGCGGGCCCGACGCCATTCAATCCAACCCCAAGGTCATCGAGGCCTATCTGGGTGAGGAGTACGTGAAATATGCTTAAGATCAGTGACCTGCATGTATTTTACGGGGGCATCCACGCCCTGAAGGGCATCTCCCTGGAGGCGCCCAAGGGCAAGGTCGTGACCCTCATCGGCGCCAACGGCGCGGGCAAGAGCAGCACGCTCAGGGCCATCTCGGGCCTCATCAAGAACAAGAAGGGCAAGATCACCTACAACGACCGCGACATCACGACGCTGGACCCGGTGGAGATCGTCAAGAGCGGCATCGTCATGTCCCCGGAAGGCCGGCGCATCTTCCCGCACCTCTCGGTGACCGAAAACCTGTACCTGGGCGCCTACAGCCGCTCGGACAAGGACGGCATCGAGAAGGACAAGGAATGGGTCTTCGACCTCTTCCCGCGCATGCGCGAACGCCAGAACCAGAAGGGCGGCACGCTCTCGGGCGGCGAGCAGCAGATGCTGGCCGTGGCCCGGGCGCTGATGAGCTCGCCCGACGTGGTCATGCTCGACGAGCCGTCCCTGGGCCTGGCCCCGCTTCTGGTCAAGGACGTGTTCGAGATCATCAAGGTCATCAACGAACAGGGCAAGACGGTGCTTCTGGTCGAACAGAACGCCTTCGCCGCCCTGAAAGTGGCGCACTACGCCTACGTCCTGGAAACCGGCAGCATCGTGCTGCAGGGCACGGGCGAGGAACTGCTCAACGACGAACGGGTCATCCACGCCTACCTGGGCGGTTGATGGCTGCGGGATAGAGTTCAACAGAAAAAGGGCAGGCCGGTGGGTCTGCCCTTTTTTTTGGGGGGATTGGGGATGGCTTGGTGGACAGAAGCGGCGAGCAGGGACGCAAACACCGGCGTTCCGGCTCTGCGGCCGTCAGTGCAGGTCCGGGCCCAGACCTGTCCGCCCTGGCCCAGCCCTGGACACCACCTTCAGGGCACAATCAGCACCTTGATGTCGCACACGTTCGTATTCGTCGGCCCGGTCTTGAGCAGCCGCCCCAGGGACTCGAAGTAGGTGTAGGCGTCGTTTTCGGCCAAAAATCTCGTGGGTTCCAGGCCGAGCCTGCGCCCTTCCTCCAGGATGGCCGGGGAGGCGAAGGCGCCGGTGGCGTCGGTGGGGCCGTCGCTGCCGTCGGTGGAGGCGGCGAGGAAGACGGCGGAACCGGCGTCCTTGGGCGAGCGGGCGTAGGCGGCGAGGTAGGCCAAAGCCATTTCCTGGTTGCGGCCGCCCTTGCCGCCGCCGCGCAGGGTGACGGTGGTCTCGCCGCCGGCGATGACGCATGCGGGCCGGGCGATGGGCAGCCCGTGGGCGGTGATGTCCTTGGCGATGCCGAGGAAGAGGTACGCCATCTCGCGGGCCTCGCCGGTCAGGTGCGAGGTCAGGAGCAGGGTGTTGTAGCCCAGGTTCTGGGCCATTTCCCGCGCGGCCAGCAGAGCCTGCTGATTGGTGCCGATGAGCACGGTGCGCGAGTTGGCGAAAGCGGGGTCGTCGGCCTTGGGCGTGTCGGCGATGACGCCGTTTGCCCCGTCGCGGAGCAGGGCTTCGGCGGCAGGGGGAAGCTTGCCGGCCAGGCCGTATCTCTCGACGATGCCGTTTGCCTCCACGCAGGTGGTGCCGTCGGGGACGGTCAGGCCGCTGGCGATGGCGTCGAGGTCGTCGCCGATGACGTCCGAGAGGATGAGGCTCAGGAACTCGGCCTTGCCCAGGGCGCGGGCGAGGCGTCCGCCCTTGATGTTCGAGAGTTTTTTGCGAACGCAGTTGATTTCCTGGATGGTCGCGCCGCAGGCCAGGAGGGATTTGGTTACGGCCTGTTTGTCCTCCAGGGTCAGGCTGCGTCCGTTTTCGCTCCAGGGTGCGGCGAGGATGGCCGAGCCGCCGCCTGAGACGAGGACGAAGACGAGGTCCCCCCGGTCTGCGCTGCGGGCCAGGTCGAGGACTGCCTCGGCCGCGGCGGCGCTGCGCGCGTCAGGCACGGGGTGGGAGGCTTCGATGAGGCGGATGCGGTCGAGGAGTTCGAGATGACCTTCCTTCACGGCGACGATGCCGTCGGCGATACGGTCCTTCAGAAGCTCTTCCAGCCCCAGGGCCATGCGCGCCGAGGCCTTGCCCGCGCCGAGGACGAGGATGCGGCCGTAGCGGGAGAGGTCGTATTCGAAGGACTGGGACTCGGTGGTGACGCGCAGGGTGTCCCCGTCGAGGGACAGGACGCGCTTCATCATCTTCAGGGGGTCGACGCGGTCGAGTCCGGCGCGGAAGATGCTCTCCGCGTCGCGCAGCGGATCGTTGGGCATGTTTGGGCTCCTCGTGAGTGCAGTGGGCTCGGCCGGTTTTTTCCAGCCGGCGGGAAAGGCGGCCAGACCGCGGTGCGTGAACGGCCGGCGGGCCGGTTCGACGATGGCCGCATGGGGATGGCCGGCCGCTCTCGCGGGTCAGTCCGTCGCGTGCCGCTCCCCGTGGTTCACCGTCCTGTCGAAGTCCTTACGCGGCCTGGCCTGCCCCGCCTCGGGGACGAGGCGGGTGGCGAAGGCTCATGGGGTGCGGCTACTCCTGGGCGTAGTTCTTGAGCGCCGTGAGTCCCCTGCGGATGTCGGCGGCATCGATGCCGGAGTAGGCCAGGCGCACGAACCTGCGCGACTCCCCGGGCAGGGGCCGGCCGAAGTGCAGGCGCGTGCAGAGGGAGACGCCCGTCTTGACCAGCACGTCTTCGGCGAAGGCCGCATAGTCGGCGCCGAAGCCCTTGCGTTCCATGAGTTCCGTGACTTCGGGGAAGAGGTAGAAGGTCGCTTCGGGGCTGGGGCAGCTCACGCCGGGCATGGAGTTCAGCAGGCCCACGGCGATGTCGCGCCGCTCCTTGAGCACGTCCAGGATGGCCCGGGGGCCGGACTGGTCGCCCGTGAGGCCTTCGAGGGCGCCGTGCTGGATGAAGTGGTTGGAGCAGGACTCGTCGTTGACGTTGAGCTTGGCGATGATGTCGATGACCGCCTTGGGCCCGATGGCCGCGCCCAGGCGCCAGCCCGTCATGGCGAATTTCTTGGAGAAGGTGTAGAGGATGACGCTTCTGGCCTGCATGCCGGGGATGGAAACCAGGGATTCGCTCTTTCCGCCGTAACGGATGTCGAAATAGGCCTCGTCCAGGAGCACTGCCAGATCGTGGCGCATGGCCAGGTCGGCCAGGCGCTGCCGTTCGGCGGGCGTGCACTCGGCTCCCAGCGGGTTCTGCAGGTCGTTGATGATGATGGCCTTGGTGCGCGGCGTGACGAGGCTCTCCAGGTAGTCCAGGTCGATGTGGAAGCCCGAGTCGTCGCGCACGTAGCGGTAGGGCACGGCGACTCCGCCGTGGTATTCGATCTGGGATTCGTAGATGGGGTAGCCCGGATTGGGGTAGAGGACCTCTTCGCCGGGGTTCATGCAGGCCATGATGAACTTGCCGATGACGGGCTTGCCGCCGGGCTGGATGGCCACGTTCTCCATGGCGTAGCTGACGCCGCGGCTGGCGCTGACGTCCCTGGCCAGGGCCTCGCGCAGCTCCGGGATGCCGGGGCTGGGGCAATAGCCGGTCTTCCCGGCGCGCATGGCGCCGCAGGCGGCGTCCATGACGTTGGCGGGGGTCGGGATGTTCATGTCGCCCAGGTGGAAGGGGAAGACCTCGTGGCCGGCGGCCTTGTGGGCCGCGGCGCGGGCGGCCACGGCGAACGCCGTTTCCGTGCCGAGCCGTGCGATTCTGTCTGCGATGCGCATGTCGTCAACTCACTTCAGTTTGAAAATTTCGTTTTCGATGAAACGCCATGTGTTCAGGTAGTCGCCGGCTTCCATGAGCCGGGCGAACTCATCTTCCAGGCCTTCCAGCATGTTCCACACGGCGTTGGTCAACCGCGCGTTGGCCTCGAAGGTGCGCTTGATGTCCCAGCGGGTCGGCGACGTGTCGGAGGTCAGGTAGTCGTCGTAGCCGCAACGTCGCAGGTAATACAGGAACTCCACGTATTCAAGGAAGTGCTTGGTGCCGCAAAAATAATCCCAGTCCCATTTCCCGTCGTTGTCGATGATGTGCACATAGAGCCTGTAGGGGCTCTGGGTGATGAGGGCCGGCAGGAGCGGGAAAAGGCTCCGGCAGGCGTGAATGAGTGCTCCTCGGACACGGCTCGGCATGGATCTCCTGTCTGGACGCGGTGTTGCGGCTGTCCACCGCAAACAGCAAAAAGCGTCGTGTCAAGGAGGCCGCGGGATCAGATGAGGCCGGTCAGCCAGTGCAGCA
>CALMTS010000446.1 GCA_937872685.1 uncultured Desulfomicrobium sp. | reverse complement strand
CCTTCGCCGGCGCCGCCTCCCTCTTCTGGCGGCGCAAGGTGGCCGCGCTGCAGGCCGAGGTGGCGCAGCAGGAGCGCCTGGCCGCCCTGGGCACCCTGGCGGCGGGCGTGGCCCACGAGATCCGCAACCCCCTGAGCTCCATCAAGGGCTTTGCCACCTACTTCCGCAACAAATTCGAATCCGGCTCCCGGGATCACGAGCTGGCCGGAGTCATGATCGGCGAGGTGGACCGGCTGAACCGTGTCGTGTCGGAACTGCTCGAACTGACCCGTCCCGCGGAGCCGCGCCTGGCGGACACGGACCCGTGCGGGCTTCTGCGCCACGCCGTGAAGCTCGTGGAGGACGACTGCCGCTCCAGGGGCATCACCGTGCTGACGCGCTGCGCGGATGCGGGCATGGTTCCCCTGGACGCCGACCGCGTGCTGCAGGCCCTGTTGAACCTGCTGCTCAACGCCATCCAGGCCATGCCGGACGGCGGGACGCTGACCGTTTCGGCCCAGCCCGTGCGCGACCGTCTGGAACTGCGCGTGGCCGACACGGGGCAGGGCATCCCCCCCGAGGATCAGGACAGGATCTTCGACCCCTATTTCACCACCAAGAACCAGGGCACGGGCCTGGGGCTGGCCACGGTGCGCACCATTGCGGAAGCCCACGGAGGGCGCGTGCGCGTCGCGTCGGAGCCCGGCAGCGGCACCGAGGTGACCCTGGAGCTGCCCCGCAAAGGAGACGGACGATGAAGGCGCGCATTCTCGTGGTCGACGACGACCGGGCACATCTGACCATGCTCACGGCCATGCTCGAAAGCTGGGGCTGCGAGGTCGAGACGGCCTCCGACGGATCCGGGGCTGTGGCCATGGTGCGCAAGAAGGCCTACGACGTGGTCCTGACGGACGTCCGCATGGCCGAGGTCGACGGGATCGAGGCCCTGAGGCAGATCAGGCATTTCAACCCCTGCCTGCCCGTGCTCATCATGACCGCCTACTCTTCCGTGGACACCGCCGTGGGGGCCCTCAAGGCCGGGGCCTTCGACTACCTGCACAAGCCGCTGGATTTCGACGAGCTGCGCAGTGGACTGGAGCGCGCCATCGAGCACGGGGCCCTGCGTCGGGGCGAAGGCGGCGAAGGCGGCGGGGCGGAAGCCCCCGCGGGCATGATCGGCACGTCGCCGGCCATGCGCGAACTCTTCGGCATGATCCGGGCCGTGGCGCCGTCCGAGGCATCCGTCCTGGTCCTGGGCGAATCCGGCACGGGCAAGGAGCTGGTGGCCAGGGCCCTGCACGAGGGCAGCCCTCGCAGCGCGCGCCGCCTGGTCACGGTCAACTGCGCGGCCCTGGCCGAGAATCTCCTCGAGAGCGAGCTTTTCGGGCATGAAAAGGGCGCCTTCACCGGGGCCCAGCGGCAGCGGGACGGGCTCTTCGTGCAGGCCGACGGCGGGACCATGTTCATGGACGAGATAGGGGAGATGCCTCTGGCCCTGCAGGCCAAGCTGCTTCGCGCCCTGCAGCAGGGCGAGGTGCAGCGCCTGGGCAGCGACAGGCCCGTGCGTGTGGACGTGCGGATCATCGCCGCCACCAACCGGGACCTTGAGGCCGAGGTCCGTAGCGGGAACTTTCGCGAGGATCTCTATTACCGGCTGAACGTCATCGCCCTGCGCGTTCCTGCGCTGCGGGAGCGCCCCGAGGACATCCCGCTCCTGGCCCGGCACTTCCTCGGCCGGTTCGCGCAGCGCAATCGCAAGGCTTTCCGCGGCTTCTCGCCGCGGGCCATGGATCTGATGCTGCGCCACGACTGGCCGGGCAATGTGCGCGAACTGGAGAATGCCGTGGAGCGCGCCGTCATCCTCGCCCCCGGCGACATGGTCACCGAGCGCGACCTCCCCGCGGGCCTGCGCGCCGCCGAGGCGACCGGCGGCCCTGGGCATGAAGGCGCGGCGCATGACAGCGCGGCGGGTCAGTCGTTGGAGGATGCGGAAAGGGAGGCCATCGCGCGGACCCTGGAGCAGGTCGGGCACAACAAGAGCGAGGCCGCGCGGGTACTGGGGGTGACCAGGGTCACCCTGCGCAGCAAGATGAGGAAGTTCGGGCTGGATCAGTGAAGGCGGGCGTCAGTAGCGTTCGGGCGCAAAACGTTCCGCTGCACGGCCGTCGGCCAGTTCCAGTTCCAGTTGCTGGATGAGCAGGCCCGATTCCCCGTAGGGGTGATGCGCCAGGCAGGAGCCGTCGGGGGCGATCACGCTGGTGGCGGATTCCTGGAAGGCCAGGGAGTAGTTCACGCTGGCGAAATAGATCCCGTTTTCCACGCTGCGGCAGACCATGGCTTTTTCGTAGTAGGGGCCGTCGGGGTCGCACCACTGACGGGGGGCGCGGCCGGCCACGTTGCTGCCCGTGCACTGCGGGTGGAAGACGATGCTTGCCCCCCGGCGCGCGGCCCAGCGCACGGTCTCCGGATATTTCCAGCCCTCTTCGCAGATAACCACGCCGAACCTGACCCCGTCCATTTCGAAAATCCGCCTGCCCTTGCCCGGGACGTAGAGCCCCTCTTCGCCGGGATCGAGCTGAATCTTGTACTGCGTGCCGATGATGTCCCCTTCGGGGGAGATGACCTGGACCAGATTGTATCGTCCGCCACCGGATGGCCATTCCATGGGCAGGATGACCCCGATGTGGCGGTCGGCCGCTTCCCGGCGGATCGTTTCCAGGGCGTCGCTCAGCTGCTCTTGTTCGCAGAGGGGAATGGAGAATTTCCGTCCCCGAAGACCGGGGAGGTAGGCTGCAGGGAAACAGATCAGATCGACATCGAAGGATGCCGCCTGGCCGATGAATTCGAGTATGGTGCTGACCGCGCGATCAAGGTTTGTGGGAACGGGCGCGGTGGCGAGTCCGATGCGCATGAACAGTCCTTATCAGCGTGATACTGGCCTTTTTGTGGAGGTCGTATAGGGCAAAGTATGTGAAAACTCAAGAAGAAATGGCAGAGGTTCCAAGGGGCGCGGAGCAGGCTTCGCTGATTTTCTCCAGCAGCAGGCTCATGTCCGTGAGGGGTTTGAAGAGGACATCCGAAGAGCGCAGGCCGATTTCCAGGAGGCTTTCGGGCAGGCTGTACTCCACCGATCCCGTGAAAATGATGAATTTGAGACCGGTGTCGTGGGCGTATGCACGCATGATGAATTCGTTGCCATTCATGTCCGGCAACCGCATGTCCACGACGCAGAGATCGACCCGTTCGGACCTCAACTGACTCAGCCCGTCTTCGGCATTGGGTGAAGTAAGTACTCCGTAGCCATGGTCCTCAAGATAGTCGGCGAGAGAGGAACGCAGGAATTCCTCGTCTTCGATGATCAGAATGACAGTCTGTGAGGTCATGGTTGCTTCCGTCTGTTGAACGTGCTGCGTGTCATACGTTTTTCGTATTGCATATTCCGTCAGCGTCGGCAAGGTGTCAGCTTGTCTTACAATTTTCGTCCTCCGCCGCACCGGCCCCATGTGCGGAAGCCAAAGAGGAATGCGTGTTTTTGTTTTCGAAAGTGAACATGTAGTGTTGACTTGCGAATGCAAGTGGCCAATACTTTCTTTCATGCCCTGCCGTCGCGGGGCGATCATTCCGCCGCAGGGCAAGGATGTTCCGAACATGTCCACCACCTCCATGAGTCCTGAACTCTACTCCTTTCTTGAACGTTTCGATTTTTCGGCCTGCATGGTCTGCGGGTCCTGCGCCAACGGGTGTCCGGTCACGGGCACGCCCGGCATGGCCGGATGGGACACGCGCAAGGTCATGCGGTTGCTGGCCAACGGCCTGGTCGACGAGGTCGTGGCTTCGGACTTCCCCTGGCTGTGCACCGGTTGCGGCCGCTGCGCCGGGGTCTGCCCCGCCGGTATCGACATCCCCTCGGTCATGGCCCACATGAAGAGCCTGCGCCCTCGCGAGGCCGTGCCGGGATCCCTGCACAAAGGCATGGCCAACAACCTGGCCACGGGCAACAACCTGGCCATCAGCCGTGAGGAGTACCTCGAAGGCATGCGCGACCTGGGCCGCGACCTGGCCGAAGAGTGTCCCGGCTTCTACGTGCCTGTGGACAGGCGCAATGCCGACATCCTCTTTTTTCCCAACTCCAAGGAAGTTTACGGCGACTTCGAGGACCAGTTCTGGTGGTGGAAGATCTTCTACGCCGCGAAGGAGAACTGGACCGTGCCCTCCGAGGGCTGGGAGGCCGTGGACTGGGCGCTCTTCACCGGCAACTACGACGGCAACCGCGAACTGGCCCGGCGCAAGATCGAATACATGCGCGCCAACGGCATCGGGACCATGATCATGCCCGACTGCGGCGGCGGTTCCTATGGCTGCCGCAAGGGCATCAGCACCCTCGCCGCCGAGAACCCCGGCAACTCCGTGAATTTCATCTACCTCTACGACTACCTGCTGGATCTGATCCGGTCCGGGCGCATCCGTCTGGACAAGAGCGTGCACAGCGGCAAACGCTTCACCTTCCATGATTCCTGCAAACATGGCCGCGAACTCGCCGCGCACTACGGACACGGCTACTTCGACGAGCCCCGGGAGATCGTCGCCGCCTGCGTCGACGATTATGTGGAACTGACCCCGACCCGCGACAAGAACTTCTGCTGCGGCGCGGGCGGCGGCATGTGGCCCATGCCCTTCGAGCAGCAGTCGGCCTGGCACGCACGCTACAAATACCGCCAGATCAAGGATTCCGGCGCCGATGTCGTGGTCGTCGGCTGCTCCAACTGTCGCGACCAGATCATGCGCCGCATCCCCAAATTCTACCCGGACTGCACCTACGAGGTGAAATACCTCTGGCAGCTCGTGGCCGAAGCCCTGGTCATCGAGCCCTGGGACGAGGCTCGCATCGCGGCCGCCCGGGAAGAGGAGCGGGCACAGTGGGAGAGGCTGGGGATGGAGGAGTAGAAGAGCGCCTCCGGCGGGCAGGGGCTTGCCCTGCGCCCCGGTCAGCTGTGGGCAGGATTTGAACGGGAATCCGCCTTGCGGCTTGGTGAACCGTGGTTGAGCCGTTGAACGGTCGAGCTTTTTTCTTTTTGGACGCGATGGGCTTTCAGGCTGTTTCGGCCGCCGTGGCGGCCTTCAGGGCCTGGTCAATGTTCGCGTCCAGCATGTCCGCCACCTCCCGGTCGATGCGCCCCGCATCGGCCATGTCCCGCATGAACTCGCGCACGCGATCCGGCCCCAGTCCGCTGCGGTACGGCCGGTCCTGGACCATGGCCTGGAAGATGTCCGCCACGCGCATGGCGCGCGCCGGCAGGGTCAGTTCGTCGCCCGACAGGTGGAAGGGGTAGCCGCTGCCGTCGGGTTCCTCGTGGTGGTAGGAGGCCCAGGCCGTTATCTCCTCGAAACCGGGGATTCGGCTCAGGATCTGGTATGTCTCGAAACTGTGCGTGTTGATTACGAAACGCTCCGCGCTGTTCAGACGGTCCGGCTTGTCGAGGATCTCGTCTGCCACGCGCAGCTTGCCCAGGTCATGCAGCAGACCCGCCACCTCGAGCTTGACACACGTCTCCTCGTCCAGCCCCAGAAGTTCACCCAGAAGCCTGGCCACGCGGGCCACACCCAGGGAGTGCTCGGCCGTGAAGGGGCTCTTGGCGTCCACGATGCGCGCGAAAATGAGCGCCAGATGGCGAAGTTCGTCCATATCCAGCGGGACGATCTGGGTCATCAGCAGCTGGTCGCGCAGGACGAGGCCCATGGCGCGGGCTTCCAGCCGCAGCCAGAAGGCTTCGGTGCGCGAGGCCTCCAGAAAGACGTCGACCAGTTCCGGCGAGAAGTAGGTCCCTGCATGGCCCCGGACGACGTTTCTGATCTCCCCGGCGTGAGCCAGCAGGCTGTTGTCGGCGTGAAACGGGGCGGACATGGCGTCCACCCGGTCCGTCATCAGAATGAGGTTGGCCCGCAGGGCCAGTTTTCCGGCGACGTCCGCCTCCGGCAGCTTGTTCCAGGGCGTGTGGTGGTGCAGGATAGGGCTGGCCATGGCCGACAGGGGCGCGAAGTCGGCCATCAGGTCGTGGCCTGTGCGGCAGTGTCGCCAGGCTTCGGGCCAGTCGAACTCCGTGACCAGGTTGCGGTGCACGCGGGTTGACGAGACCCCGATGTCGTGCAGCAGGCCCAGGTCGAAGAGGAAGGCCCGTTCCTCCACGCCCAGACCCATGACCGCGGCGCACTCGGCCGCCATGATGCCGACGCGTTTGCCGTGGCCGACGTCGTCGACGCCGACCAGGTCCAGGGCATCGGACAGGGTGTGGACTACCTGGCGGAAATCGGTGTGCAGGAACATGACGGTCTCCTTGGCGCAAAGGTTTTGCGGGAGCATAGCACCATAAGGGGCGAAGTCAAAGAAATCGCCGGGGATCCGTTCCTCGTCCCCTTGCCCGGCACGTGGTTTTCACCTAGGTTTCGGCCTTGCTTCCATTCCTTCAAGCAGGGTTTGCCATGATCCATCCCAATATCCTCTCTCTCATCGGCGCCACGCCCGTGGTGTATCTGAACCGTGTTTTCCCGCATCCCCGCATCCGGCTGGCCACCAAGCTCGAGGCCCAGAACGTCGGCGGCTCCATCAAGGACCGCGTGGCCCTGGCCATGATCGAGGCCGCCGAGGCTTCGGGGGAGCTGACCCCGGACAAGACCGTCATCGAGGCCACGAGCGGCAACACGGGCGTCGGGCTGGCCATGGTTTGCGCGGTCAAGGGCTACAAGCTGACCCTCCTGATGCCGGACTCGGCGTCCGAAGAGAGAAAGCGGATCATGCGCGCCTACGGGGCGGAGCTGCGCCTCACGCCGGGGCGGCTGGGCACCGACGGGGCCATCGAGGAAGCCTACCGACTGGCCCGGGAGGAGCCGCAGACCTACGTGCTCATGGACCAGTTCAACAACCCGGCCAGCATCGCGGCCCATTTCATGGGCACGGGCCGTGAGATCATCGAGCAGACCGGGGGCAAGGCCACCCATGTGGTCGTCAGCCTGGGCACCTCGGGGACGGCCATGGGCATCGCCAAACGCATGAAGGAGAGCGCTCCGCACATCTGCGTCGTGGCGGTGGAGCCCTACGCCGGGCACAAGATCCAGGGCCTCAAGAACATGCAGGAGTCCTACCCGCCGGGCATCTACGACAAGCGCGCCCTGGACCGCATCATCCACGTCGAGGACGAGGAAGCCTACGAGTGCGCCCGCCGTCTGGCCCGGGAGGAGGGGATCCTGTCGGGCATGAGCGCCGGCGCAGCCCTGGCCGGCGCCCTGCGCATCGCCCGTGAGCTGGATGAGGCCGGGGAGGACGGGCTCGTCGTCTTCATCTGCCCGGACACGGGTGAGCGCTATCTTTCGACCACGCTCTTCGCCCCGCCGGCCAGGCACGGCCTCGGGGTGCGCAGCGTGGCCACGGGCTGCCTGGAGATTCTGGGCTGCCCCGCGGGCGGTCACGCCCTGTTCACGCCGGGGCCCAGCCTCGACGCCCTGGGCGACCTGGACGTCTGGCGGCGCATCGTCTGGCTCGACGTCCTGGCCCGGGCCCTGGCCGAGCGCGGACAGACCGTGCGCATGGCCGTGGGCCTGGCGGACATGGACGACCGCGCCCTGGCCGCGGCCCGGGAAGCCAAGGTCGCCGCGGGCACCTTCGGGGCCCGGGCCCGCGCCGTCATGATCGAACAGGCCAGGACCCTCGGCGTTTCGGACAATGTCCTCTTTCCCCTGGCCGGGGCCAGCCAGGAGCGCGCCCTGGGGCTCGCCCGCAAGCTGCTGGCCAAGGGGCAGGCCTATGAAAAGCTGCGCTCGGTCTATTTCGACGTGACCCGCGACAAGACCTACGGCCGCACCTCCTGCGTGGACACGGCCGGCATGAACGTCGGGCACACCGTGGACCTGGCGGACTACGTCAAGGACAACCCGGCCGACTTCACGCTGCTCAAGCGCGCCACACTGCAGGACCTCAAGCTCGGCGACGTGCTCGAAACCGAATGGGGCAAGGTCCGGCCCAGCTGGTTTTTGCAGCTGGCGGCGGCGGCCCTGGACTCCCTGGGCACGGTTTCGGTCATGCTCGTGGCCGAGGCCCACCGTTTTCCCCACCTCGACAATTTCAGCGCCATCTGGAGCGCCGGCGCCGGCGTGCGGCCCCTGGCCTGGATGGTCTCCCAGCCCGTGACCCCGCGGGAAGCGGATCTGGAGCTCCCCACCCTGGCCGACGCGCTGGGCCTGGCCGACAGCGGAGCGGCCCTGCGCCTGTGGCTGCTGTCCTCCTCCTATCTCAAGGCCCTGGCCTATTCTCCCGAGAGCCTGGCCATGTGGTCCAGGAACCAGCACCGCCTGCAGGACGCCTACGTGACCGCTTCCCTGGGCGCAAAGGGCGCGGGCATGTCGCCGGAAATGGAGCAGGCCATCTACGACCTGAAGACCGCTTTCGCCGCGGCCCTGGACGAGAACCTCGACCTGGCCCATTTCTGGCCGGTCCTTTTTGCCTTTTCGAAGACCGTCAATGCGCGCAGCGGCAAGCTGACCGCTCCCGAAGCCGCCGCCGTGACCGAACAGCTCCAGGCCTGCGACCGCGTCCTGGGCTTTTTGGACCACGCCCGCCTGCCCCTGGCCCCGGCCGACTGGCCGGCCGAAGCCGCCGCCCTGGTCAAAGAGCGCGAAGAGGCCCGCAAAACCCGGGACTTCACCCGCGCCGACGCCCTGCGCGACGCCCTGGCCGCCATGTCCCTGCGCCTGGAGGACCACCCCCAGGGCCCGCGCCTGTACAGGCAGTAGGCCGGCCGTTTCACCGAGCCCATCAGGCCTGTCAGGTCCGCGAGGTCCATGGACCCGGCCTTGACAGGCCGTCCAACAAAAGAATAGTTGTGCATACAACAATAGCGACCCAACCATGGAATGCAAACCCGACAATCTTCTTGAATGCTGCCTCTTCTTCACGGCCAACGCCCTTGCCCGGACCATTACGCGCATGGGCGAGGAAGCTTTTGCGGCCGTGGGCATGACGCCATCCTACGCCTTCCTGCTGACCCTCACCTTCGAGCAGCCGGGCATCACGCAGAAGGAGCTGGCCGCGCAGCTGCAGCTGGCGCCGTCCACGGTGTCACGCTTCGTCGAGGCCCTCGAGCGCAAGGGCTACGTCAGCCGCGAGGTGCGGGGCCGCGAAACCTGCGTCTTTCCGACGGAGGCGGGGCTGGGCCTGCGTCCGGCCATTGGCGAGGCCTGGCGCGGACTGCACGATCGTTACAGCGACGTGCTCGGGAGGGAGCAGGGGGATGAACTGACCAGGCT
>CALMTS010000445.1 GCA_937872685.1 uncultured Desulfomicrobium sp. | reverse complement strand
AGCCAAACCGAGGTACTTCAACGGGATACGGTGTGCGCCAGCAAGGCCGCCCGGCATCGGCCCCTGCGGGAAAGACGCCCGTCCGGCGCGTTTCCCGGCCTCGCAGCAAAGATCCGGAGGCGCACATGACAAATGTCTTCCTGGCCATAGCCGCGGTCCTGGCCTGTCTGGCCATTCAGGTCCTGGGTGAATTCCTGAGTCAATCCGGAGTCCTCTCCGTTTTGCACGGCGGTATGCTGGGGTATCTACAGGTTCATGTCGCTAAGTGGCTGCTTGAGTGGGGTGGAGTGAGTATGGGCTGGTTGATCGTGATACCCATTATGGCCGCAGTCATGTCAGTTTCCATCTACAGAGTCAGGTATGCTTGCACACGCTCTGACAGAGCCTTCAACATTGGCATCCTGGGAGGCATCCTGCTCGGCGGGTGCAGCCTGATCTGACCCGCCCCGGAAGAGGCGGTCGTTTCACGGGCAAAAGGACATGGGGCCATCAGGGGCGCCGGGCAAGGCCTCCGTATGATGCGGGAATCGTGTGCGTCCTTTTCCTCTTTCGCGCCTGGGTTCGGATAGTATCCATGTATGTGCTAATCTATGTACGTTGTTTTTTGAGAATAAGCAGGGATATATGCGCCAGAGCATCTTGGGAGGTTGAAGATGGTTTTTTGGAAAAATTTGAATTAATTTATATAATTAAGTTTAGATTTAGCCTGTGTTCAGTAGTTAATGTATGCCGGGAATACGCATTAATGTGTATTACTGGCATACATCTTTTGTTATTGTTGTGTATTAATTTTTCGATTTTTGACCAGTAGATATATGGCCGTAGAATGGCTGAAAAGTAAGAGAGAGATATTATCACGAACCTGAAAAGTCAGCCTCGGGTATGTGACGACACAGGAAATGGAAGGCCTCGCGATGGCCTTGCGAGGTGAACGAGCAACCTGAAACAGGATAGAAAGCCATGATCGCACAACGCCTGCCAAGCCCCAAGATCTCCATCCGGGAGATGCAGCTGGACGACCTGGCCCAGGTCTATCATCTGGGCGAACGCCTCTTCACCAGAGACCGTTACCCCTTCCTGTACAGCACATGGGACAAGAGGGAAGTGGTCGGACACTTCAACACGGAACCCCAACTGAGCCTCGTGGCCGATGCCGACGGCGTCCTGGCCGGTTTCATCATCGGCACCCTCATCGCCAAGGCCTCCCGGACCTACGGCTATATCGTCTGGGTGGGCGTGGACATGTCCTTCCAGTCCTCGGGCGTGGCCAACGTCCTCTACGACCGGCTTGTGGCGCGCATGGCCGACGCCGGAGCCCATCAGCTTGTCGTCGATACGGACGCCAGCAACATTCCTGCCCTCAGGTTCTTCGCCAAGAAGGGCTTTGAGGACGAGCGCGAGCACGTAGTCCTGACCCTTGACCTGAGCCCCGGCACATCCCGCATGTCGGCTACCGAGGAAGCATACGGCAACGCTCGTATGGACTATGGGCCACTCCCCAAGCCTCCCGCGCAGTCCAAGAAAAATCTTTCGCAAAGGCTGCGGTCGTTTAATGGAATTTCTGTATTGGCCAAAATTATGCATTGTTCTTTATTCTGTTTTTAATTTAAAAAATATAACTCAAAATAATATTAATTATCGCATATAATTCGATTTTATAGTCACAATTTCTTTGTTGAGGTGTAAAATGATAGATAATGTAGCAAATATTATTAATTTTGATGGATATGAAATTAATTTTTATAATGGAGCTACTGATGATGATATAATTCAATTTATTGATCTTGATCGTATAGTATATCCTGAGAATTATCAGATATCTCATAAAATAATACAAAGATGGAATGAAAAAAATCCAAATTTATACTGTGTTGCTAAAGATGTGCATAAAAACAAGGTGATCGGATATATGGGTTTTTTCCCGCTGACAGAAGACATGTTCATAGAATCTCTTCAAATCGATTTCGATGAGAATCATATCGCTCCAGAGCATGTTGAGCGGTATGAAAGATCAGGTATCTACTATCTCTATATCAACTCTGTCGTCGTATCGCCTGATTTTCAGAAATACCCTGTGGTATATGGTAATATTTTTGGCACATTTCTGAATTCCGTCATTGAACTTGCAAGCAATGACATATTTTTCTGCGACGCATGCGGCCGCGCAACATCGGAGGAAGGCGCGAAGCAATGCAGATCCTTGCTGAGAATGAAGGAAGTTGCCTCCGACGACACCTCCGGGCTTCGCATTTTCCATTCCAAGCTGCTCCCGATGGGCATGCGCCTTCCGTTCGATGCCGGGAGGAAAATATACAATCTCTTCAGCGAGAAATATGAGTCCATAGGTCGCAAGAGCGTCGGTCTGGAGGATGTGGCGGCGGTTCTGCGGAGCCCCGCCCGGCGCAGCGCGGCATCAAATGCGTAACCTCCGGGGCGACGCGGACTCCTGGGCCCAGCCTTCGGCCTTCATGGGACGGGTCATGCGGCGGTACCCGGCGAAAGTCTTCCGCTTCCAGGGCTCGACGGCTTTGTGGATGCGTTTTTC
>CALMTS010000444.1 GCA_937872685.1 uncultured Desulfomicrobium sp. | reverse complement strand
GGCCTCGCTGGTGGCGGCCACGGCGGCCACTTCGTCACCGACGTGGCGCACGATCTCGTCGAAGAGGTACTGGTCCAGCACCCTCTCCAGCTGCGGGATGGTCAGGAACATGGGCACGGCGGCGTTGAAGAAGTTCTTTGGGCCGTTCTTGTGGGTCATGACGGCCTTGACGCCGGGCAGTTTCTCGGCCTCGGAGGTGTCGATGCTGACGATGCGGGCGTGGGGGTGCGGGCTGCGCAGCACTTTGGCGAAGAGCATCCCCGGCAGGAAGATGTCCGTGGTGAAGAGGCCGCGGCCCGTGGTCTTGTCCACGCCGTCGCGCCGGCCGACGCTTTTTCCTACGTATTCGAACTTGCTCATAAGTCTCCTCCCTTGACGGCATTGGCCCGCAGGTTGCGCGCGGCGTCCTCCACGGCCTCCTCGATTTTGACGTAGCCCGTGCAGCGGCAGATGTTTCCGCCAACCGCTTCCCGGATCTGGTCCTTGGAGGGGGACTTGTTCTTGTCCAGCAGGGCCTTGGCCGACATGATCATGCCCGGCGTGCAGAAGCCGCACTGCACGGCTCCCTTGTCGATGAAGCTCTGCTGCAGCGGGTGCAGGCCGTCAGGCCCCTCGACGCCTTCGATGGTCTGGATGTCGGCGCCCTGGGCGCGCATGGCCGGGATGAGGCAGGCGTTCATGGCCTTGCCGTTGAAGATGATGGTGCACGCGCCGCATTCGCCCTTGCCGCAGCCGCGCTTGGTGCCCGTGAGGTGCATTTTTTCGCGGAGCACATCGAGGAGCATCTCCGCGGGGGAGACGGCGATTTCGATGACCTCGCCGTTGAGTCGGAATGAAATGATCTGGTTCGGCATGTTCTTCCTCCGTTATGCTTTGCGGGCGTCTTCGACTGCCGCTTGAAGGACCCGTTCGATGAAAACGGGCAGGACTCCCATCCGGTATTCCTTGGAACCGCGGATGGCGCTGCTGCGGAACATGGCCTGGTTGCGGGCCAGCTGCCCGGCTTCGGCCATGGTCGCGCCCGTGACGGGGGCGCCTTTGAGGAATTCCTCGGCGTCGAGGGCGTGCTGCGGTCCCGCGCCCACGGGGGCGATGAGGACCCGGGCCCACTTGAATGCGTCGCCGTCGAGTTCGACCATGGCCGAGACGGCGAGCATGGGCAGGGCCAGGGCCTTGCGCTGTTCCATGCGCAGGTAGGCCGAACCCTGGCCTTTCTGCTTCACGGGAAATCTGACGTGGGTCACGACCTGGCAGCAGCTGTCGATGCAGGACAGGCAGACGCCGGCGTACATGTCTTCGAGCGGCATGGTCTGCATGCCTTCCTGGGTGGTGATCTCGGCCGTGGTTTCGAGGCAGGCCAGGGCCACGGCGGCGTCGGCGGCGGGGTTGCCGGTGACGATGTTGCCGATGATGGTGCCCATGTTGCGGATCTGCAGGGAGCCGACCTTGCGGCAGGCCTGGGCCAGGGCCGGCGCGTGTTTCAGGACCAGCTCGGACTTGGCCGCCTGGGCGTGGGTGACGCTCGCACCGATGCGGATGAACCCGTTCTCTTCGGTGATGTTCTTGAGTTCCGCGATTTGGGTGAGGTCCACCAGCACGTCGCAGGTGTTCTTGCCGTCCTGCAGTTCCAGCATGAGGTCGGTGCCGCCGGCGATGATCCGGGCCTTCCCCCTGTTGGTGCTGAGGACCGTGACCGCTTCGGACACGGTCGCCGGGAAAACGTAGTTTTGAACCATAACTGTCCTCCGTTGTATTTTCGAACGCGGCCGGGATGCCGGTGCCGAAATTCGAATCCGGTATTGGAAGGAACGTGCCAGGTTGTATGACAGTGTAATATGTTGAAATTACTGATTTGTATGGGGCGGAATGAAAAGAGGCCATAACAAATGTTATGGCCTTGGCTGGGACAGTTCAGAGGAAAAGACAATTCCTGGAATGGTTACGGATAGATAGGACTGATTATTCCGTCAAGGCGAGTCATGCCTAGGGTTATGGCAGGTGCATCCCCCGCACCTCATATGCGGGTCAAGGGGCGCGCCCCTTGCGGGGTGCGGGGCAGAGCCCCGAATTCTTCGCTTCACCCCCCGCCTTTCTTGAGACGCTTGCTCAGCGCAGGCTGGGAGATGCCGAGCCAGCGCGCGGCCACGGTCTGCACTCCGCCCGCCCGGCTCATGGCCTCGCGCACCAGGGCGTGCACGGCCTCGTCGATGGTCGGCAGGGCGGCGGGGAAGCACAGTTCCTCATGCATGCCGAGGTGCCCGGCGGTGTCGCTGTCGGGGCCGCAGGAGAAATCCCCGCCGTTCCAGCGGCCCATGGCGTCGAAGACGAAGGCGCGCAGTTCGCGGACGTTGCCGGGAAAGGTGTAGGCGCTCAGGCGGCTGATCAGGCAGCGGCTGGGCCTTGGCGCGTCCTTGCCGAAGCTGGCTGCGGCCTGGCCGATGAAGAGTTCCAGCAGCACCGGGATGTCGTCGATGCGTTCGCGCAGCGGGGGGATGCGGACCATGTGCGTGCACAGGCGGTAGTAGAGGTCCTTGCGGAAGCGGCCTTCGCGGGTCATGGCCTCCAGGTCGCGGTTGGTGGCCACCACGATGCGCGCCTCGGACGGGCGGGGAAGGTCCGCGCCGAGCGGCATGTATTCGCGCTCCTGCAGGAGGCGCAGCAGCTTGACCTGGGACGTTTCGTTCAGGTCGCCGATCTCGTCCAGAAAGAGCACGCCGTCGGCGGCCTGCTCCACGAGGCCCTTGCGGGCCAGGACCGCGCCGGTGAAGGCGCCCTTGCGGTGGCCGAAGAGGGTGTCGCTGAAGACCATGTCGTCGAGGCCCGCCACGTTGACGGCCACGAAGGGCTTGCCCGGGCAGGACAGCTTGTGCACGGCGCGCGCGGCCAGCTCCTTGCCGACGCCCGTCTCGCCGTTGATGAGGATGGGCTCGGGCGAGGCGGCGACGGCTTCCAGGTACTTGAAGATCTGCCGCATCTTGATGCTGGCCGTGGTGAAATGGGCGAAGGCCTGGGGATTGGCCAGGCGGTCCTGGACGAGGCTCTCGCGCAGGGACGTGTTCTCGCGGCGCAGGCGGCTCATCTCCAGGGCCGTGCGCACGGAGGCCATCAGCCGCTCTTCCTCGACGGGCTTGGCCAGGTAGTCCAGGGCGCCGAGCTTCATGCATTCCACGGCCGACTCGATGGACTCCACGCCCGTGGCCACGATGACGGGCAGTTCGGGCCGCGTCTCGCGCACGTGGGCCAGGATTTCCTGGCCGGTGACGCCGGGCATGCTCAGGTCGAGTATCATGGCTCCCAGGGGCTGGCCGTCGATGATGCGCAGGGCCTCGGCGGGCTTCTGGCAGCAGATGATGTTGTCGATGCCGCAGGAGCGCAGGCACAGGTCGAAGCTGGTCAGGATGTCGGCCTCGTCGTCGACGATGAGGACGGGGTAGGGCTGGATCATGCGGCGTCTCCTTCTTGGCGCGCGGGGAAGGTCAGTCTGACGCGCGTTCCTTCGCCCCGGCGGGAATGGATGGTCAATTCTCCGCCGTGCTCCTGCATGATTCGGGAGGAAATGGAAAGGCCCAGGCCGGTGCCCCCGCAGGCGCGCTTGGTGGTGTAGAAGGGGTCGGTCACGTAGGGCAGGTCCTCGTCGCTGATGCCCAGGCCCTCGTCCTCCACCTCGAGCCAGGTCAGGCCCGGGGCGGGGTCGAAGCCGGTCCGCACGCGGATGGCCTTGGACTTGTCGTCCACGGCTTCGCAGGCGTTCTGGAGGATGTTGATGATGACCTGCTCGATCTTCTGGAAGTTGCCCCTGAAGTGCGGCATGCCGAAGCCGTACCCGATCTCCAGGCGGCTCGTGGCCTTCTGCAGCTGGTTGTCGAGGAGCAGCACGGCGGCACGCAGCACGCCGTTGATGTCGATGACCTCGTTCATGACGGTGGAGCCCTGGCGGGCGTAGTTCTTGAGGTCCTGCACGATGTGCTTGATGCGCTTGGACGAGGCCATGACGCCGGAGAAGAGCTGCGGCACGCGTTCGCGGGCGTATGAGTAGCGGAGGCTTCCGAGCATGAAGTCGCCGTGTTCGTCCATGTACTGGTCGAGGATGACCCGCGCGTCGTACCACATGCGGGAGAGCAGCGGCACATTGAGGATGATGGAGTTGTTGGGGTTGTTGATCTCGTGGGCCACGCCCGAGACCAGGATGCCCAGCGACACCATCTTGCCGGCCTGTACGAGCTGTTCGTATTCGATCTTGGCGCGTTTCTCGGCGTTCTTGCGTTCGGTGATGTCGCGGAAGGCGACGAGGGTGGTGCCGGAGCGCAGGGCGGCGCGCTTGACGTTGGCGATAAGGGTGCGTTTTTGCCCGCTCTTGTCGGTGATCTCGACCTCCAGGTTCCTGATTTCCTGGGCCGTCTCCAGTTCGTGACCGGAGTAGAAGCGGCTGCCGACGAGGTCGAAGATGGAGCCGAACCCGAGGATCTCGTCCGAGCTGTAGCCGAAGATGCCAGCCACGTTGCAACTGACGAAGACGATCCTGCCATCGTCGGTGGTCAGAAAGATCGCGTCCCAGATGCTCTCCAGGGTGATGCGGTGGAACTCCTCGGACTCCTGCAGCCTGTCGACCCAGCGCTTGTAGCTGGTCAGGTCCTTGTAGTTCTTGACGATGCCCAGCACCTCCCCGCCCTCGTTGCGCAGGGCCGCGGCCTTGACCAGGCAGGACTTGCGCTCGCCCGAGACGGATACGAACTCCTTCTCGAAGTCGGTCTTGGAGGAGCCGACGACGATCTCCTGGATGATGCAATGGTCCGTGCACCTGTGGCGGCAGGGGAAGATGTCGAAGCATTTCTTGCCCAGAATCCCCTCGACGGGCTGTTCAACCAGTTCCGCGAAGGCGAGGTTGGCGCGGACGATGTTGCGGTCCGAGTCGAGGACGAGGATGCCGTCGCCCGAGGTGTCGAAGATGTGTTCGAGCTCCATGTAAGCGTGTTCGAGGTTGCGCTCGGTGCGCTTGCGGCGGGCGATCTCATCGTTCAGGGATTCGTTGTACTCCTGCAGGGCCCTGGTCCTGTCCTCGATGATTTTCTCCATCATGTGCAGCAGGGCCTGCTTCTCGTTCTCCTTGATCTTGAGGTCCGTGATGTCCTTGAAGGTGGCCAGCACGTACCCCTTCCCGCCCACCTCGATGCGGTTCAGGATGACCTGCGTGTCGATCATGATGCCGTCGCGGCGGATGTCCTTCCATTCGAACTTCTGCACGTTGCCGCGCAGGGCTTCGCTGACTTTCTTCTGCGCCATCTCGTAGGAGTTTTCGCCGTCGGGCTGGAAGAGGGGGGCGAAATCGCTCGGGAAGAACCCGATGATGTCCTCCTTCTCGCACTTCCAGATCTGGCAGGCCTCCTGGTTGCACTCGGACAGCGTCTCGTCGATGAGCAAAACGCCGTCCGACAGGCCCTGGAAGATGGCCTCGTACTTCTCCAGCTTCTTCTGCATGGCCGCGATCTCCAGGTCCTTCGCGGCCAGCAGCCGCGCCAGATCCTCGGGCTGACCCGCAGGTTGCGCAACGCCGGTAAACTGATTGTCCATGATACCCCCGCCAGGGAACGTCAGGTTCTGAATGCCGCCGCCGGACCGGGTCCGGCTGGCGGTTCGTTTCGTGTATGACAAGGGGTCATAGCGGAGGCGGGGGGAAGAATAAAGGTGATTCGGGGACCGTTCGGATCAGGGGGTACGTGTCTGGATATTGAAGTCACATCCCGTATGTATCGAACAGGTAGGATATTGCAGATTCACTGGTCAGCTTATGTGTATTGAATTTCCATGATAATTTATAAAGAGGAGATTTTTTATTGTCGATATGAAACTTTATTTTGGAATTGATGCGTCGTGTCAGCCCATGATTGAAAATTGCATGAGGTTCATATGCGGAAATCATTTTTGTCGAGTTCCATGTGCGCCAAAATTCCATGTCGCTTTTGATTGATCTCTCAAAGAGATAGTGAAGTATGAAATACGGATAGATTTTCAGTCTTTTTGCCACGAAATCGGACATCCAGAATTTCGTGGTTCTGGATGATCTGTTGAGCAGCAATCGGACAAAAGGATGAATCAATTTTTTGTGTATTGATTCATTGTCAAAATGTGTCTCGGAAAAGAACTCGATAAATCTGGTTTTGGTGTTTGAAATGAGAGGCAGATTTTTTTCGGAAGCAAGAAACCACGTAGAAAGCAGTCTGTCCGGTCCCGGATTTCTGAAAGCGAAGAAACCAGTTTCAATGTAATCGGATAGCCACGAATCCAAAGGTGTTGTGCAAAATACAGTTGCGTCGGCCCAGACGCCTCCGTGCTTTTCGAGTAACTGCAGGCGCAGAAGATCGGATTTTTTCGTCAATCCGATCTGTTGCAGTCTAGAATTTGGAAGTTCAAGGTGAACATACTGGTCTGTGTTTGTTTCATCGAGAACAATGACGTCCCAGTCTTTGTTGTGTGCCTTCCAAGATGAAATGCATTTTTGTATGACATGCGGTTGCCGTTCAGCGCCTTGGCCCCAATATGTCCATATTATTTTAGGAATGCTGGATTTATGATTGCGTGATTTTAAATATTTCATATATATGAATATTTTAATTTCATGTTTGTGCTTAAAAAGAAATGAGCTGGCGCGACGTGTCAGTTCAACAGGGAGGAATACAGAGTTTCCAGGGAGTCGGAGATCGTTGAATATGTCCTGTTTTTCAAGACGTATTCCCGGCCTTTCATGCCCATCTCCTTTGCGAGATCCGGATTGTGTAAGAGCGTCACAATGGCGTCTGCGAAATCGTCCTCTGAATACGGCACGACACGTCCGCCTCCGCTCATCTCAATGACCTCTTTCTGTTCGGGATGGTCGTTGGCCACGACAGCCTTTCCTGCGGCCATGTATTCGATGAGCTTGGTTGGCGAGGTGGAGTTGAGCACAAAGCAGGGGCGGTATGGCGACACGCACACGCTCGCCTGCCGGACATGCTCCATGGCCCTGTCGAAGGGCATGAAGCCCATGAGTTCGATCGCGTCCTCAAGCCCCAGGCGGCGGATTTCGTCGGTGATCATCTTTTCGTCATCCGGACTCTCTCCCTTTCCCAGGATGAGGAGTCTGGCGGAAGGCTCTTTCTGGATCACGCGATCCATCACGCGCACCAGGAAATCAAGCCTGCGGACTCGTGCCAGGGTGCCGAGGTAGACGACTGTCTTGCCAGCGGCGGGGTCTGGCTCGGGCGGGATGTCCTGCACCTGTGCCACGCCCATGCGGATCGGCGTGATCTTGTCTTCAGGGATGCCGTGCGATGCGATGTCCTTTTTCATCTGCTCGCTCTGGACAAGAATGTGGTCCGCCCCGGGCAGCAGGATGCGGTACAGGAGGAAACTCGAAAGCTGCCCTTTGCAGTAAGATACAAACGGGAAGCGCGCCAATCCGTTTCGAGTTTCGTCAAGGTAATGTTCGGGGAAGGGGTAGGAAAGCCAGAACACGAATTTTTTGCGGGAGCATTTTGCGGCCAGGAGGCACAGGCACCCCCTGAAAAAAATGTCTTTTGCCTGTATGAGGTCGTAATCGTGTTGCGCAAG
>CALMTS010000443.1 GCA_937872685.1 uncultured Desulfomicrobium sp. | reverse complement strand
GCCTTGTCCATGGGCGGCACGGACAGGAAACGCAGATACGGGCTGGCCAGGGCCGCGTATGCCGCCACGGCTGCCACGGCGACGAGGGCGAGGCGGAAGGGTTTTTGAAGTCGGGGAGTCACAAAGGAGGTGACTATGCTTCGCGGTTGAAAGAAGCAAGCGCCTTCAAGGCACAAACAGGTCTGACCTTTCCTTCAAACGGCCTGGATTTCCGGAAGCATCCGATGACAGGAATGTCGGCTCAATTCCGTGGCCTGATGTCAGCCAACCCCCAGTTTTTTCATGGAATACACGCCTTCGATCCCGCCAACGGGTGTGAAGCGCCGCGTGTCCTTTGACGTGAGGAGGTGCCGGACATTGCGGAAGGCGTTGGCTACGAATTCCTTCGAGCCGATGATTCCTGAATCCGTGAAGTAGCGGCAACGCCGTGCGAAGAGTTCAGTGCGCGTCAGGCGGAAATTCCTGGCTTTTTCCTTTTGGACCACCGAGGCGTCCATAGGTTTTCCCTTGCCGGTGTCCATGGCTCCGGTTTCGTAAACGAATCGGCGGTAGAGGCGGATGATTTTCGAAGGCTGTCCGTCGTTCCATTCCGGCAGGCCCAGATCCAGGCTGACCAGGTTGTCCCTGTTCCCGGTCTGGACCAGATACCCCAGGCCAGACCAGCGGTACTCCTCCGGCCGCTTGACGATCCCGGCCCTGATCGGGTTCAGGTCGATATAGGCCAGCAGATTGATGAGTGTGCGGCCTTCCTCCACGATGACGCTCTTGTAGCGGTCTCCCCAGAAATACCCCTTCCGGTTGTGCTTCTTGTTAAAATACCGGCCGAAGCTCTGCTTGAAGCTGCGCATGAATTCCGACAGCGAACACAGCCGCCTGCGTCCCGTCTCGATATCTAGGGCCGTGATGAACGCGCCTTCACCACGGTCAATCTCCAGACGTTCACGGACCTGCGCATCGTCCACCGAGGACTCGGGATGGACGCGCAAGGCCAGATGAACGTGATTGCCCATCATGCAGAAGCCCAGAACATCAACAAAGAAAAGCCGCGAGAGCTTATGCAGCAGGAAGACCAGGTGGTCCTTGTCCGCATCCCCCAACGGGAAGCCGGGCAGGGCAGAGCGGGAGATGACATGGTAGACGGTCGATTCATCGGGCCTGAGCATGCGGGCTATGCGTGACATGGGGTACCTCGGGTCGAGTGAGGGGATGGTTGAGTGTGTTGGAGGGGTGGATAGCAGAGAGTTGAGCGGATGTGAATAATTTACCTGTCCCTTTATGCCTTTATTTTTGCTTGGGGACGGATGGTCGTTTCGATCAGGAGTTTCGAAAGTTTCTGGTCAAATGCGCCAATTATTCCAAATAATACAGCA
>CALMTS010000442.1 GCA_937872685.1 uncultured Desulfomicrobium sp. | reverse complement strand
TCGTGTTCATGGCTACCGCCGCGCCAATCGTCAGCAGAACGCCAACGAGGGCTGGAGGGAGTACACGGCTCCATCTCATTTTTGTGGGTGGTTTTTGTTCAAGAATCATCAATCCCTCCTGTTAAAAAAAACATATGTTTTCTTTCACGCCTGTGGCAAAGGCGGAATTAACTACGAGTTGAGTGAGTATCCGGTTGGGTTGTGCGATTTTCCATAGTTTACATTTTGTTTTGTTTCAACATGTTATTATGGGACGCTTGGCTAAAACACCATCTAACTATTCGAAATGGAAAGACGCGGCCTTGACAAAGCCTGATAGCGAAACCAATGAAAGTTATCAATTGCTTTCTTTGGAGACATAATGACCTCGACATCAAAATATCTTTCGGCAGAGGAGAGACGGGCCATGGCCGTCAAAGCGGTGCTTGAATTAGCTGCCATTCAGAATCCAGGCGAGATTACGACCACAGAAATCGCTGCGCACATGGGCTTGTCCCAGGGCGGCATTTTTCGACATTTTTCCAGCAAAGACGAAATCTGGCGCACGGTCATGGAGTGGGTTGCCACAGAATTGCATTCCCGTGTTGCACGTGCGGCGGAAAGCGCCAACAGTCCAATCTTCTCCCTTGAGGCTATGTTCATGGCCCATGTCGCCTTCGCGATTGAGTATCCCGGAGTTCCGCGCATGTTGTTTGGGGAACTTCCGAAAACAGAATCAACTCCAGCCAAAATTGCCGTTGCCTCGTTGCTTGAGCGATACGGAAAACTCCTGACATTGAAGCTGGAGCAAGGAAAGTCCTGCGGCGAGGTGGATTGTTCGATCTCAACTGAAGCAGCGGTCGCTCTTTTTGTCGGAACTGTTCAAGGGCTCATCATCAAGGCGGTGCTATTTGGTGATGTTGGCCATTTGCGCCAGGGGGCTCCAGAGGCGTTTGCCTTGTTTCGTCGCGCCATAAGGAAATCCATATGATGAGTCTCATGTCCCGCAATAAATTTCTGCTGCTGGTGGTGCTAGGCCTCTTGGCCGGGGCCTTCATTTATGTGGTGCTGCGTTCCGGCCCGCTGGCTCCCGTTGCGGTCGTCGTGTCCGAGGTCAGGGATATGCCGGTGGAGCCGTCGCTTTTCGGCATCGGCACGGTGGAAGCGCGGTACACGCAGAACATCGGACCGACAGGCTCCGGCCGGGTTCTTGCGATTTTGGTGGATGTCGGGGACAGGGTCGAGCCGGGGCAGATCATTGGTGAAATGGATCCCGTGGATCTCGATGACAGGCTGGGCGCCCAAGATGCCGCCCTGCTGCGTGCCGCCGCGACCGTGCGGGCTGCCGAAGCCCAGGTTTCGGAACTGCGGGCGAAAACAACCTACGCAAAGTCCCAGGCCCGCCGCTTTGAAACCCTGGTGCAGAGCGGAGCGGTGAGCAGGGAGGCCTTTGAGGCCCGTCAGCAGGAGTTGGACGTCGCGAAGAGCGGGCTCAAGGCCGCCATTGCGACCGTGGCTTCGGCCAAACACGAATACGACCGCCTCACGTCCGAAGGGGCCGGCATATCCCGCCAGCGGGAGACCGTCAGACTGGTTTCGCCTGTTGCCGGTCTGGTCACCAGGCGTCTGATCGAGCCCGGCACGACTGCCGTGGCCGGACAGACCGTGGTGGAGATCATTGATCCGGACCATATCTGGGTGAATGCCCGCTTCGACCAGCTCCGGGCTTCCGGCCTTGCGTCCGGTTTGCCGGCGCGTGTCGTGCTGCGTTCCCGTTCATCGGAATCGCTATCTGCGCATGTGTACCGTGTCGAGCCGGTTGCGGATCCCGTGACCGAAGAGTTGCTGGCGAAAGTGACTTTTGAATCCCTGCCCGACCCCCTGCCAGCCATCGGCGAACTGGCCGAGGTGACCGTGGAACTGCCTGCCTTGCCGCCTGCTCCGACCATTCCCGGCAGCAGCGTGCTGCGCGACAAAAACACGCTTGGAGTCTGGGTGGTTGAAGGCGGGAGCATCGAATTCGTCCCCGTTGAACTCGGACAGGGAGACCTGGACGGGCTGGTCCAGGTCCGCAAGGGGCTGCGTGCGGGGCAGACCGTCGTCTCGCATAGCGCGTCCACGCTGACGGCCAGAAGCGGCATCAAGATTGTGGACCATCTTCCGGGGGTGCCCAAATGATCAGCCTGGCCGGGCGCGATATCCTGCATTCCTGGGGGAAGTTCGTCTTCACCGGGGTGGGGCTTGGCCTGCTCATCGGTGTGACGCTTTCCATGGCCGGCATCTATCGCGGCATGGTCGAGGACGCCAAGGTGCTTCTGGACAACAGCGGCGCGGATCTGTGGGTCGTGCAGCAGGATACCCTGGGGCCGTACGCGGAATCCTCGACCATTCCCGACGACGTCTATCGCTCGATTCTCGGCATGGAGGGAGTGGAGCGGGTTTCGAATGTGACCTACCTGACCATGCAGGTCCGGCACGACGGCGGCGACGTGCGGGCCATGGTTGTCGGTGTGGTACCGGGAGGGCCGGGGGAGCCCGGACAGCCAATTTTTCTGGTGGCTGGACGTCACATTACCCGCAGTCATTATGAGGCCGTGGCAGATGTCAGGACTGGCTTCAGACTCGGGCAAGAGATTGTCATCCGCAGGAATGTCTACACGGTTGTCGGACTGACCCGGCGGACGGTTTCCTCGGGCGGTGATCCCATGGTTTTCATTCCGCTCAAGGACGCCCAGGAGGCGCAGTTTTTAAAAGATAACGACGCCATCGTCCGTTCACGCCAGCGGGCAGCGCAGAATCCGGCATTCAACCGGCCGATTCCGGGTCTTCTGGACGCAGTCATCGCGTCCCAGTCCACCAATTCCAACGTCAACGCCGTGCTGGTCAGCCTCGCTCCCGGTCATTTGCCGAATGAAGTTGCGAAATCCATTCAGCGCTGGAGCAGGTATCAAGTCTATACTCGGGCGCAGATGGAGGAAATCCTGATCGAAAAGCTCGTGGCCACTTCGGCCCGTCAGATCGGCATGTTTCTGGTCATTCTGTCCGTGGTCAGCGCGGCCATCGTCGCCTTCATCATTTATACGCTGACCATGGGTAAGATCCGTGAAATCGCGGTCCTGAAACTTATCGGCACCCGCAACAGGACCATTGCCTCGATGATCCTGCAACAGGCGCTGGGGCTTGGGCTGATCGGCTTCGTGGTCGGCAAGATCTCGGCCACGCTGTGGGCCCCCATTTTTCCGAAATACGTTCTGCTCCTGCCCGAAGATGCGGTGCGCGGGCTGATCGCCGTCATGGTCATTTGTTCACTGGCCAGCGTCATGGCGATCAGGGCGGCTCTCAAGGTCGATCCGGCCGAAGCCATTGGAGGGTGATGATGCCTGGAATACTCATCGAGGATGTGCGCAAGCGCTATGGGCAAGGCGACGCTGCGGTGGACGCCCTGAAGGGTGTGGACATGGTTGTTGGGCCAGGAGAAGTGGTCGGACTCATAGGCCCGTCCGGTTCAGGAAAGAGCACTCTGCTCAAATGCCTTGGAGCGGTCATCGAGCCGAGCGCCGGGAAGATGACGCTGGGGGATGATGTCATTTTTG
>CALMTS010000441.1 GCA_937872685.1 uncultured Desulfomicrobium sp. | reverse complement strand
GCCGCGCGGATGGCCTCCTCGGGGTAGGCGAAATCCGTGAGTTTGCCCTGCAGGAACGCGTCGTAGGCCGCCAAGTCAAGCAGGCCGTGACCCGAGTAGAGCATGACGATGACCTTGCCCGGCTCGGCGTCCTTGGCCTCGTCGATGACCCCGGCGATGGCGTGCGAGGTCTCGGGCGCGGGCAGGAAACCCTCGGTGAACATGAACGTGCGCGCGGCCTCGAAGGCCTGGCTCTGGAAATAGGCCTTGGCCTCGATGAGCCCGTCCTTGGCCAGGTTGCAGACGATGGGCGCGTCGCCGTGGTAGCGGAGCCCGCCGGCGTGGATGGGCGCGGGCATGAAGTTGTGCCCCAAGGTGTGCATCTTCAGCAGCGGGGTCAGGCAGGCCACGTCCCCGAAGTCGTAGCGATAGTCGCCGCGGGTCAGGGTCGGGCAGGCCTGGGGCTCCACGGCCAGGAAGCGCAGGGGCTTGCCCCCCAGCTTGTCCGGCAGGAACGGCAACAGGAACCCGCCGAAGTTGCTGCCGCCGCCCACGCAGCCCACGAGCACGTCCGGGGTCTCGCCGACCATGGCCAACTGCTTCCTGGTCTCCAGACCCGTGATGGTCTGGTGCAGCAGCACATGGTTGAGCACGCTGCCCAGGGCGTAGTTGGTGTCCGCGTGGCTGCCCGCGTCCTCCACGGCCTCGGAGATGGCCAGGCCCAGGCTGCCCGT
Organism: uncultured Desulfomicrobium sp.; assembly: GCA_937872685.1. Lineage (GTDB taxonomy): Bacteria > Desulfobacterota > Desulfovibrionia > Desulfovibrionales > Desulfomicrobiaceae > Desulfomicrobium. Next base: position 2,863 of record CALMTS010000441.1, on the reverse strand, counting down.
GTTGTTGGGGTCCTCGGCCAGGGCCGCCCGGCCAGACTGCGTGCGGTCAGAGGGCGAGGGATAGACCTCGGCCCCGAAGGAACGAATGAGAATGCCGCGGTAGGGCTTCTGCTCGTAGCTGACCTTGACCATGTACACCGTGCAGGCCAAGTCGAACATGCGGCAGGCGAAAGCCAGGGCCGTGCCCCACTGCCCGGCTCCGGTCTCCGTGGCCAGACGGCGGATGCCGCTGATCTTGTTGTAGTACGCCTGCGGCACCGAGGTGTTGGGCTTGTGCGAGCCCGCCGGGGACACGGACTCGTCCTTGTAGTAGATCTTGGCCTTGGTCCCCAGGGCCTCTTCCAGCCGGCGCGCACGCACCAGAGGCGTGGGACGCCAAAGCCGGTAGATGTCCAGCACGGGCTCGGGAATGGGAATCCAGCGCTGGGGAGACATCTCCTGCTCGATGAGCGGCGGCGGGAAGATCACACCCAGCATCTCGGGCGACACGGGCTCGTGCGTACCCGGATGCAACGGCGGCGGCAGGGGCGTGGGCAGGTCGGGCAGTGCGTTGTACCAGTGCTTGGGCAGCTCGGACTCGGGCAGGTTGATGCGCAGATCCATGTTTCACTCCTTGTGCTGGGAATACATGCGCCAACAGGAGTACTGAACCGCTCCAGAAAAAACAACCATAAATGCGGAAAGGTGTCGTGCTACTCCATCCCAGCCCCTGGCCAAAACCCGCACGGCCGCGCCGGGGCGAAGCCCGCCCGGAAGGCCTCTGTGGCACCGGCGAAAGACACGCGATTGCGTACCGAGACATCCCGGGCCTCGGGGCAGCCCTGGGGGAAGAAGCGGCCGCTACGTCGGTTGCCCAGCGCTGGCGCCGCGGCCGCGGGCAGGGCCAGAATCCTGGGCCAGAAGCCGCGGCCCGCATCCATGGCCGTGCGCTGCGCCGCCAGGAGCCGCCGCAGCAACGCGGGGTCGCTGTCAGTATGGGGAAAGACAAAGGCCAGGCCGTCGGCCACGAGCGTCTCGTTGATCTCGGTCCCGTCGGGCAGCCGCAGCCGGCCCAGGAGTCGGCCGTGGACGTCCCGCGGCGTCCGCCCCAGCTCCAGGGTCAGCTCACGGCCGGTCACCAGTTCCCGCAGCCGCTGCCAGGCCTCGCGGGCGTAGTACTGCGCCGGCACCTGGTCCTTGGCCGTCTCCGGGGTGTCCAGGCCCTCCAGTCGCAGGCTCTCGCCTGTGGTCAGGCGCACGGTGTCGCCGTCAAAGACCTCGGAAACACGAACCCGCCGCTCCCCGGCCCAGGCCGAGAGGGCCAGGGCCAGACAGACCAGCGGGACGAGAATCAGGGTCGAGCGGACACGCGGGCCGGGAGTGATACCGGCCACGGGCTCAGCTCTCGTAGTAGGAGCGCAGCAGCTGGCTGCGCACGGGATGGCGCAGTTTGCGCAGGGCCTTGGCCTCGATCTGGCGGATGCGCTCGCGCGTGACATTGAAGAGCTTGCCCACCTCTTCCAGGGTGTGATCGGACTTCTCGCCGATGCCGAAACGCTTGCGCAGAACCTGCTCCTCACGCGGCGTCAAGTCGGCCAGGACGCTGGCGATCTGCTCGCCGAGCTTGGTGTTGACCACCTCCTCGGCCGGGGCCAGGGCCTTCTTGTCCTCGATGAAATCGCCCAGGCTGGAGTCTTCCTCGTCGCCGATGGGCGTCTCCAGGGAAATGGGCTCCTTGGCGATCTTGAGCACCTTCTTGACCTTCTCCAGGGGGTAGTCCATGCGCTCGGCGATCTCCTCCGGGGTGGGATCGCGCCCCAGCTCCTGCACCAGATAGCGCGAGGTGCGGATGAGCTTGTTGATGGTCTCGATCATGTGCACCGGGATGCGGATGGTGCGGGCCTGGTCGGCGATGGCGCGGGTGATGGCCTGACGGATCCACCAGGTGGCGTAGGTGGAAAACTTGTAGCCGCGCTGGTACTCGAACTTGTCCACCGCCTTCATCAGGCCGATGTTGCCCTCCTGGATCAGGTCCAGGAACTGCAAGCCGCGGTTGGTGTACTTCTTGGCGATGGAGACCACCAGCCGCAGGTTGGCGCGGATGAGCTCCTGCTTGGCGCGCTGCGAGGCCATGCTGCCGCGCCGGATGCGCCAGAGCAGCTCCTCCAGATCCATGACGTTGTGGCAGCAGCGGCACTGCAGGCGCTCGAGAATCTCGATCTTGCCGAGGATCATCTCCTTGAAGGAGAAGAGCTCCTCCACGGTCATGCCCAGGATGTCCGCGGCCATCACCGGGTTGACCTCGCGCACGTCCAGCTTCTTGAACAGCTCCTGAATCTCCACCTGGGTCTTGCCCACGGAGAGGATGTAGGCCGAAAGATCGCGCTGGCAGTTATGCATCTGCCGCACGTAATCGCCCACGGTCTCGATGATGCGGTCGATGAGCGTCTTCTCCAGCTTGATGTCCCGCAGCCGCTTGACGATGTCTTCCTTGAAGGACAAAATTTCCTTTTGTACGCCGAACACGCGGCGGTCCAGGCGTGCGCACTCGTCCAGCTTGCTGTAGACCCGCTTCTTCTTGCGGTACGTGGTCTTGATCTCGTCCAGGAGCAGGATGACCCGTTGGCGCTGGTTCATCTCGTCCTCGGAGGGGTCGTCCTCCTCGATGGTCTTGACCACGTCCTTGAGCTTGATGCGGTTCTGCTTGAGGTCCTCGCCCACGTTGACCAGTTCCTCGATGGCCACGGGCACTTCCACCAGGGCGAAGAGCACGTCCATCTCGCCGGCCTCGATCTTCTTGGCGATGTAGACCTCGCCCTCGCGATCCAGCAGGGGCACGGCGCCCATCTCGCGCAGGTACATGCGCACCGGGTCCGTGCTGCGC
>CALMTS010000440.1 GCA_937872685.1 uncultured Desulfomicrobium sp. | reverse complement strand
GGCTTCGAGGCGCTGTTCAGCCCGACCTGGGCGGCGAGCACCGCGCGTTCAATGGTATCCAGCGCATGATCCTGGCCCCGCACCCGCCGGCGCAGGCCGTCCCTCAGTCCGCCGAGCGCTCCGGACCCGCCGCCGCCCAGCTTTGACACGGGGATGCCCGTCCACTCGGAAACGATGCTGCGCACCAGGTCGGGCGTGACTTCGTGGAACACCAGGGGCCCTTCGGCCTGTTCCGCGCGAAGTTCCTCCACCAGCGCCCTCAAGGCCGCCTCGTCCCGTTCGCCTTCCGTGTTGCGCAGCTTCAGGATGGAATCGGCCAGATTCCGCTCCCTCTCCCAGCGTCCGGCAAGGGCGTCCATGTCCCGGGAAAGGGCGCCGAGCCGCCCGCGCAGGGCCGCATGCCTGTCGATGTCGGGCAGATCCGCGACATCCAGGCCGCAGGTCGCACGGTCGCGCTCCAGCGCGTCGAGTTCCCTGCGCACCGAGGCCAGTTCCTCCTCCATGGCTTCGAGGGCCACGGGCTTGGCTCCCAGATTCACCCGCACCCTGGCGCAGGCCGTGTCCAGGACGTCGATGGCCTTGTCGGGCAACTGGCGGCCGCTGATATACCTACAGGACAGTTCCGCCGTGCAGAGGACCGCGTCGTCGCGGACATAGACATTATGGTTCTTCTCGTAATGCGGGACGATGCCCCGCAGGATGGTCACCGTTTCCTCCAGGGACGGCTCGTCCAGCTTGACCAGCTGGAAACGGCGGGCCAGGGCCGCGTCCTTCTCGAAATATTTCTTGTATTCGCTCCAGGTGGTGGCCGCGATGGTCCGCATCTCCCCCCTCGCCAGGGCCGGCTTCAGGAGGTTCGCCCCGTCGCCCGCCCCGGGGGTGTTGCCCACGCCCACCAGGGTGTGCGCCTCGTCGATGAAAAGAATGGTCGGCACGGGCGAGGCCTTGACCTCGTCGATGACACCCTTGAGCCGCTTTTCGAATTCACCCTTGACGCTTGCGCCGGCCTGCAGCCGCCCCATGTCCAGCCCGACGATGCGCACCCCCTCCAGGGCGTCCGGCACCAGGCCCTCGACCACGCGCAGGGCCAGGCCCTCGACCACGGCGGTCTTGCCCACGCCCGGATCGCCAACGAGGATGGGATTGTTCTTGCGGCGGCGCGTCAGGATATCCACCATCTGACGGATTTCCGCGCCACGGGCGAAGACCGGATCCGTGCGCCCGGCCCTGGCGTCGGCGGTGAAGTCCGTAGCGTACCTGTCAAGAAACCCCTGTGGCCCGGCCTGCGCCGCGCCCCTGAAGGACCCGCCCCGACCATCCCGCAACCCCTCCAGGAGACGGCGCAGGGCGTCTCCGGGAATTTTCCCGAGTTCCTGGTAAAACGGCATGGCCCCGTAACGCGCCGGATTGAGCAGCATGGCCAGCACCAGTTCGCCGACGCCCACCCTCTCCTGGCGGAGCTCCAGGCTGGCCAGCAGGTAGGCTTCCTGGAAAAAGCCGATGAGCAATGGAGAAAACACGGGACGGGAAGCGGATTTTTCCTGCCGCCTCGCCGATGCCAGAAGCCGGCGCATTTCCTCCGGGTCGCGCTCGAACTGCGTGAGGATGTCCAGCATCTCGCGCGTCGGCAGGAGCTTCTCCACGAAGTCTTCGATGCCGATTTCACAGCCGCCCCTGCTCACGCAGGCCCCGGCGGCCTCCTCCAGCGCCTGGCGGCATGTTTCATCCAGGGCCGCGACGAGGGAAGACAGGTTCATCGTGATCATTGACTAATCCACATATCTGCTGTCCGTTTCGAGAATGATGACGCCGTCCCCGCCCTGCCCGGCCCATGTCGTCCAGCCGAGGCGGCACGGGCTGGCCTTGCCGATGGTGAATTCCGGAATCTCCGCGGGTTTGAGCCGCAGTTCCACGTCAAAACCGAGGCGCGAACGCAGCACGAACCGGACGAGGCTCCGCAATTCCGAAAACAGGCTGCCCCCGGGCAGAAAGTCCGTGAAGCGCTTCCAGGACAGGGCGTCGAAAAGCACCCTGAATTTTCCGGTCTGGTCGAGCACCTCGCTGCCGAGCAGAAAGTCCGTGGACAGCCTGCAGTTGGCAAGCCCCAGGGCGCACTGCTGATCCGCGGGAATGGGTACCTGGCGGCGGATGCACGGGATGATGTGCACGAGGGGATGCCCGAAATAATGGCGCAGGATGCTCTCCAGGGAGCCGGTGGCCTCGCCGCTGAAGGCGATAAGGCCCATGTACGAAAGCAGGCGTTCGCGGCGCAGGCCGCTTGTGCCCTGCAGTTCCTTGTGCCCCAGGCCGATGAAGCTGAAGAAGCGCCTGGAATTGATGTCCGCCCCGTGGTCGCGGAACTGGAGATAGTAGCGGTACTTGTTCCAGATGGCGTAAAAGATTGAAATGAGATGATGGTTGATCACATCCAGAAAGTCGCGGAGGGCGTCCGGCTCGTCCTGGTGCTGGGCCACGTGTTCCGTGAAATAGGCGGGGAGCGGCGAAGCGGCCCCGTGCAGCCCCATGAGGTTGAGCACGAACCAGACGCGCTCCGCGTCGCTCTCGCCGACGAGGCCCTCCACGGCATGAATGTCCCCCGGCGGAAAGGACAGGTTGGGGTTGACCTTGAAACGCAGCCAATCCTTATCCCGCCGCTTCTCTGAGCCGATGCGCAGCACATGCTCCACTGCCCGAGAAAAAGCGCAGCCGCCGGAGATGCGCGCCAGGGCGTCAGACACGCCGCACGTTTCAGACTTTCGGAGAGCGCTCACGGGATCAGCTTCCTCCCCAGCCTGGCCGGCCACTGGTACTCCTCGCCCCTCTGCGAATCGACGACCACGAGCTGATGAAAGCTGTTGACCGTCGCATACAGCGCCAGAAACTCGTTGATGACCGACGCGAAGAGGTACATCTCCCCCTCGCTGCTGAAACCGCCGCGATCCAGGGTCAGCCGCGTGACCGCCCCTCGCACCGGCAGTCCCTGGTAGATCCGGTCCGTGTCCTCCGAAACGATGCCCTTCATGCCGCCCAGCGTCTTGTCCAGGACGCGCGCCCGGTGACGATCATGGAGCGCCCGGAAGTCGTAGCTCGCCAGCAGCGCGCGCATGGCGTGCACGTCGTTCAGGGGCAGGTAGTTGAGGGACATGTTGGAAATGAGCCGCCAGAGCAGATCACCCTCCAGGGGAGGCGTGTAGGGAGGGGTGACGGGGGTGATGTTGCCGAGGGTCACGGTGTCGGGCGTGTCGTCGACATGCGTGTTGATATCGCCCACGGACAGCCGGACCGGGAGAAGGCGGTTCGTGCACTCCAGCTCAAGGGAGAGGACCTCCTCGGCCCGCGCCGCCGGCGAAGCCTGGGAATGGACGATGGATATACAGGTCTCCGTGCTCTCGCCGTCGAGGGAAGGCTTGAGGCGAAGGCGGTAGTAGGTTGCGTCGGCATCCGGGCCGCTCCCGTGCTCGAAGGACTCGAAGGGCCTGTACTCGCGCCTGAGCTTGCCGTCCCCTCCCCAACTCCGCACCCGCTCCACGCTGTACACGGCGTAATGGTCGGGAAGCCTTGGGTCAGGCACGAT
>CALMTS010000439.1 GCA_937872685.1 uncultured Desulfomicrobium sp. | reverse complement strand
TCATTAACGTTAAGACTTGTTTTTCCAGAGAGAGTGGTTAATCCAAACTGAGAGATATCCCATGTCCAAGATGAATACGCCCAAACGTTATTTGAGATAATAACAACAATAAAGACAGTAAACAACGCTTTTAAATTTCGCATTTTGCCTCCGAAAATCCGCGGTTTAACGTTATATAGCGACCAACAGCTTTCGAATTCCCATGCAAAAAACTTGCCAGAAAATAAGTACCTGAAATCATACATCAAAATTAGTCCGCCCTTCAAAATTGAGGCTATAATGTTAAAATATTCGACAACATGTATTGTCAAGCAAAACAATGCCAAATATCTATCCAATTATAGCTATAAAATGACGAGACATCTTTGCCATTCATTCAGAGGTAAATATGCCAGATTCAAATCATTACAATTTTGAATATATATCTAGCATTATAATAAAAAAATAGCATATAACAATATATCTTTTGGCGCCATTTGTTTATAGAAAACTTATACAATTCGATGCAAAATTAACTCAGGAATGAAAAAAAATAACTGAAAAGAATCGTACATGCTCGTCTCATTGCGGATCAAAGCAGCAGAGCAGCCTCCACCGCCTTGCGGTACGTCCCATGCTCAATAGCCCGCCCATACCCAATCCGAAACAGCATGACCTGCCCTTCTGTCCTGAAATCCGCCTCCGGGAACAAGCTGTCGAATTTCGGCCACAGGTCGCGCAGCATGTCGCGATGCTTCGCCTCGAAGCCGCCTTGGCCTTCCAGTATCCAGCGCAAGCGGAACAGCGTCACCGCCGTCATGGGCTGCATGGCCAGGCCGAGGTCCGTCAGTTTGAGCCAGCACCGCTGCAGGGCCCGGCCGCCGGTCACGAAGTCCTTCCAGGCCATGCCTGGTACCGTGAGCAGGCAGGCCGCCCCGCTGTTTACGATGCCTTCGGCCGAGTGCGAGGCCACGATCCTTCCAAAGCCCAAGGCATTGGCCACGCGCATGCGTTCCCAATCCCGGGTCAGCTTCAGGAATGCCTCTCCCGCCGCGCCGCCGTACAGGTTTTTCAGCGGCAGGCCGTCCAGCTTCTCTAGGGCCTCCTCCTCCGTGAACCGCACCATGGAATTGAAATGCTCGTGCAGGCCCCGATGCTCCGTGCGGATGCGGTCGGCCTGATAGACAAGCCGGGCCAGAGACTTCAACTGCTCGCCGCGCACCGTGTGCAGGCGGCATCCGAACCTTCCGACTTCAGCCTGCAGCCGTTCCAGCACGCCATCGGAGACAATCGTGCGTTTGAAAAGCCGGCGGTTGGTGCAGCGCTCCCAGATCACCTCCGCCAGCGGGTCCTCGGTCCCGCCTTCGGTCAGGTTGACCGTAGCGGCGAGGCCGCCAGAGTCCAATGTGTCCGGCAGCTCCACCTGCGCCCCGTAGCCAAGGGTGCCCGCAGCAAGGGCCGCGTTTTCCGCAGCCGCGCCGCAGGCAATGAGGGTCGCAATCTGGCGGATATTGAAGAAGGACGTGTCCGCTTCGGGGACCATGTGCACGGCCAGCCCTGTGGGCAGGGTTCTGAATTTCCAGGGCTGGGCGTTGTCCCCGGACGGGGCTGCTGAAGCCGCGCCGATCAGGTAGCGGAACTCCTCGCGGGAAACAGGAAAACGACCGTCGCTGCCCGGTTTGGACGGCGGCTGGTGTCCGTTGCGTTCGCCTCGGGACAGCAGAAATTTCGTGGCCACCGCCAGCTTGAGGCGCTGCAGCGGGTTGCGATTGCCCCCCAGCAGGCGTCCGGCGCAGAATTTGTCCAGGTACGGGTCGAATTGCAGATACGCCGGAACCGGACGCACACCCGGCCGCCCGAGCACCAGGCGCACGGCCTCCGTGCTCGCCACGCCCGCGCACAGCTGGCAGGCGATGTACGCGGAAGGGCCCTTGCGGCGCCGAAGGCTCACACGCGAGCGGTCGATATAGCGAAAGTGCATACCCCGGGGCGACAGGCCCAGAGCGAAGCGCAGAAAGCACTCTTCCTGGCTCATGCCTTCGCGGATGTCGAAATACTCGTCAAAAGACATGCCCGAAGGCGTGAAGACCAGGACGGCCGTGCTGAACCCCAGGGGCCCGGCGGTGATGACCGGGATGCCCAGTTCCCGGGCGCGCATGAAAAGCTTGCGGCGGATGTCGAAGGCGAAGAAGTCGAGGCTGTCCACGACCACGTCGGCCCCGCGCAGGAACGTATCCAGGTTTGCGGGAGTGACCCCTTCCGGGAAGGGTTCGACCTGCACATGCGGATTGATCGCCTGGGCCTGCTCCGTCATGACCGTGAGCTTGGAGCGTCCCACGGAGTTGTTTGTGGCCCCGAACTGGCGGTTGGTGTTGACCAGTTCGAATGTGTCCGGGTCGGCCAGACGAAAATTTCGAAACCCCGTCCGTACCAGCGAGATCAGATGCTGGCCGCCGACGCCCCCCATGCCGGGGATGGCCACGATGGCGCGGCCGATGGCGTCCTGCTCATCGATACTGATCAGGCCGTGATTTCGCGCGAAGGCCAGATCCTGGAATTCCCTTGCCGTCATCGGCATCGCATGTCCGGACATTACGCTCTCCCGACCTGACCGTCGCCCTCGGAGATGCTCGCCTCAAGGGGGCAGACCAGCGAGGACGGGACATTCAGGGCCTTGTGGTAAAACCATTCCAGGTAATCGATCTGATCGTCCGTCAGGTCGCAGAGCACTTCGGGCCTCTGCATGAAAAAATAGCGCGCCGCATCGTAATCCAGAAACTCCTCCCGCTCGTAGCGGAACACGTCGATGTCGCTGTCCACCTTGGAGCCGCGCATCTTCAGGAAGAACGAGGCAAGGTCCGTCTCGAAGTCTTCCGTATTGTACGTCTCAAGCATCTTCTGGGCATAGGTGTCGAAATTGGCGCGCATGAGCACGGCCGGAGCGCCGACCCAGGGGTAATACTTCTCATCGCCGATCTGTTCGCAGAGCATGATATCGGAGTAAAAGCGTACATGCTTGGGGTTGACGGTCAGACACAAATCGTTTGCCCCGGTCATGAGGCCGTAATTGATGACCGCCTTGTACAGATACATGACCACGTTGCGCCCGCGCAGGCTCTTTTCCGTGGCCAGGGAACCGATTTCAACGAGCTTGCGGCCCTGCCCCCGCAAAAAGTCGGCCTCTTCCCGGTACAGGGAATCCAGGGGCAGGCCGAACATGGGAGAGTCGGGTACGTACGAGATGGTCGAAACGACATCCCTGTAGGACTGAAAGATGAAGACACATGTCTTCGGCAGAAAATTGTAAACATTGTACTGGATGGCCAGCGGGTGCGGCTTCGTAATGTAGCCCTGATCATGGTACTCGTCGTACACCAACCGGAAGGCCTTGAAGAGCTCCTCCTTCGTCTCGGCGACCTTGATTGCGGGCTTGTCTATATCGTCCAGTTTGGCGGACGTCAGGGCGGAACGCCGTATGCGTATTGTTCGTCTTCGTTCAATGGATCGATCCATGCTTACCTCCCGCTGCAATTCGACAAAATGGTCCTGCCGGGGCCAGCCAAAACGTCATTCCCGATTACCATGTCCGCTCAACGAAACGCATTGACAGCATGGAACCAGGGGACAAAACGATCTTCAGTGTTACGGCGAACGCCTAAGCATGCACCAGGTCAAAGCCGCCATACATGATGCCGCACAATATCCCGAAATTGAAAGCGAAGACCCAGCGCGTCCCCGTATTGCGTATCTTGTACACAGACACGGCCATGGCCGCGATGCCGACGAACAGCACCACCAACCAACACAACCGCCCGCCTCCCCACTCCATCAGTGCCTTGGCTGCAAACACCTGGCCATACCCCAACAGACCGCCATGAGCGAGGGAAACAACTCCGAACTGGCTCAGAAAGTCATCCAGGGCCTGCATGAACTGGCAAACGACCACGGAGCATACGGCGAGCAGGATTTCAAACACGACTGTCTCTGGACTAGGTAGCGGTGGCAGCTACGGACTGATTTTCCATACACACAAATTCTGCGTCATTGAGTGTTATATATATGCTATATCGGATAAAAAGAAGCCCAAATGTAGTCATTTTACGAAGTTTGATGAACCAAGGATACTTTCCGATACGTAGCCGAGACACTGCCGTTAGCGAAACGGAACGTCCGGCTCCCCGGTGAAGTGAAAAAAGGCCGGAAAGCATCACGCTCTCCGGCCTTGCGAGGCTCCGGTCAAAAAAGATCAGTTCTGTCTGCGACGCCTGGCAACCGCACCCAAGCCAAGAAGGCCTGCGCCAAGGAGAAGCATGGTGGAGGGTTCTGGGACGGGGGTGGTTGAAATCTGAACAAACGTAGGCAAGGCTTGGTTTTCATTCTCTTCTGTCACCCAGCCCCATATCTCATCGCCATCGTCAA
>CALMTS010000438.1 GCA_937872685.1 uncultured Desulfomicrobium sp. | reverse complement strand
GCCTTCACCGGCGCGGACCGTGCGCGCGGCGGCTTCATGGAGCGTGCGGCCGGGGGCACGCTCTTTCTCGACGAGATCGGGGACCTGCCCCTGCAGGCCCAGATCAAACTGTTGCGCGTCCTGCAGGAAAGGGAATTCTACCCCATGGGCTCAGACCGGCCCAAACCCCTGCGGGCCAGGATCATTTCAGCGACCAACCGCTCGGTTGACGAGTTGAGCGACGGCCAACGCTTTCGCGCCGATTTCTATTTCCGCATCGCCACCCACTCCCTGACCATCCCCCCGCTGCGGCATCGCCCGGAAGACATAGCCCCCCTGGCGGACCATTTTCTGGCCGAGGCCGCGAAGACGTACGGCCACGCCATCGATTTCCCGGCCCGGGTGCTCGAACTCCTGCGTGAATACGCATTCCCCGGCAACATCCGCGAACTGCGAGCCATGATCCTCGACACGGCGGGAAGATCTCAACACGGCCAGCCCGGCCTCGACGCCCTGACCGAGAAATTGTCCCAGGGCCAGCCCGCACTGCGTAGTCCCGCCCCGGATCATGTGTTCTCGAACATTCTGCGGCTTCCAACCTTGCAGGAAGCAGCCGAGAGCCTTGTCGCCGAAGCCCTGAAACGCGCCGGAGGCAATCAGCGTCGGGCGGCACAACTCCTGGGCATCACGCCGCAGGCCCTGAATTCAAGACTCAAGCGCAGATCGTCCCCGTCCGTATAAAGATACGTTGATCCCATACCAAAATCTTGATTTTCCCTTGCGCCCACCGGCCCGCACGGCCTGCGCCTCCCCCGACGCATGGAAAATAAAGATACGTTGATTCCGTAAACCGCTCCCTTTTCCGCCCACCTTCCGCAACACCTCGTTTTAACTCATCTTCCAATATAAAAACAATATGGCACGTCTCTTGGTTAACGCATTCCAGGAGGTGCCCCATGGACACATCAAATCAAACTTCAACGCCCACGGTCCTGCTCATCGACGATGAACAGATGAACCGTCTTCTCGTTGGCGACTACCTCCGCGACAGCGGCTACGCCGTCCTCGAAGCGGAATCCGCCGCCGAGGGTTTGCACATCTTCGATAACGTCCGGCCCGATATCGTCATCACCGACCTGCGCATGCCGGGCGGCGACGGGAACCAGGTCGTCACGCGGCTGCAGGCCATAGCCCCGGATACCCCGGTCATCATCATTTCCGGAACAGCCAACCTGGAAGAGGCGCTGGGTACGCTCCGCGAAGGAGCCTGCGATTTCATTTCCAAACCGGTCAGGAAAATGGACCGCATCAAGCAGGCCATCGACCTGGCCATGAAAAAAGCCCGCCTGAATCGGGAAAACCACTGCGCCCGGCAGGCCCTGGAAGACGAAATCCAGCAACGCACTCACGAATTGCGCGATCTCAACGCGCAACTCAAGCACGCCCTTGAATCCACGGTCAACGCCCTGGGCGTCATCGTGGCCCAGAAAGACCCCTACACCGCCGGACACAGCGAACGCGTGGCGCGCATCGCCATGGCCCTGGGATATGCCATGGGCATGCCACGGCACCGCATCGAAGCCCTGCGCGTGGCCGGGAACCTGCACGATATCGGCAAGGTCAGCGTGCCGGGAGAAATTCTGAACAAAGCGGGCAGGCTCACTCCGGAAGAGTTCGAACAGGTCAAGGCCCACCCGGAAACAGGATTCGAAATTCTCAAGGACATCCCTTTCCAAGGGCCGGTGGCGGAAATCGTCCTCCAGCATCACGAACGCTACGACGGCAAGGGCTATCCACGCGGTCTCAAACAGGACGAAATACTGCTCGAAGCCCGCATCCTTTCCGTGGCCGACATTTACGAAGCGCTCACCTCGGACCGTCCCTACCGGCAGGCGCTTTCGCACGAGGAGGCCATGGCCCACATCATCCGCGAAGCCGGAAAAACGCTCTGCCCTCTCTGCGCCTGCGCCTTCACCGCTGCCAACAGGTCGGGAGTTCTCTCCGCCATCGCCAGAAACGAACACTCACAATACATGTAACCATGCATCCTCCGGGACGCACCAAAACCAAATACATGAGACAATGCGGAGAAAGACATCATGGCAAAACTCACGATTCGAACAAAACTGATTGGCGGGATGCTGCTTCTTGTCAGCCTGGTTTGCTCCGGTCTCGGCTACATCGCCTTTGACCGTGCCAAACAGGCCACGTTTACCCAGGCCGAGGAAAACATCGTCGCCGTGGCCAGGTACGGCGCGGAACTCGCCAAAAACCGCCTGGATTACCACGTCGCAGTGCTGCAGGGCATTGCCAACCGGCACGTGATCCGTTCCATGGAATGGGACCAGCAACGACCGGCGCTGGAGAGCGAGATCGCCAGAATGAAGTATCTTGGCATGGGCATCGTGGAAACGGACGGTCTGGCCCGTTACTCCGATGGAAGCACCGCGAACCTGAGCGACAGTGACTACTTCAAGCAGGCCCTGGCCGGCCGGAACAGCTTCTCGAACGTCATCATCAGCAGAGTGACAAACACCCCGGTCATCATGGCCGCGACACCGATCACGGACCATGCCTCCAACGTCCAGGCGGTTCTCGTCGCACGCCTCGACGCGAATCTGCTCAGCGACATCACCGACGGCATCAAATACGGCCAAAACGGATATTCCTATATCGTCGACGACAACGGGGCAGTCATCGCCCATGCCAACCGCCAGTTCGTTCTGGATCAACGCAACTTCGTCGAGGAAAGCAAAACCAACTCCGACTTCGTGGACGTGGCGAAAATGCTTGGGCGCATGACCAGGGGCGAGACCGGCTTCGACCAGTACCCGTTCATGGGCAAGGACCGTTTCTTCGGGTTCGCGCCCATCGAGGGCACAGGATGGTCCATCGCGGTTGGAGGCCAGGCCGAAGAGATTCTGGCGCCGATCCACCAGATGCGCTGGATGATCGGTCTGGCTTCCCTGCTTTTCTTCGTCATCGGCATCGGCATGGCGATCCTCATCGCCAGAGCGGTTTTGAACCCGGTCAAGACCTGCGCCAACCTGCTCAAGGACATTTCCGAAGGCGAAGGAGACCTGACAAAGCGTCTGCCCGTCGAGACAAATGACGAACTCGGCCAACTGTCGCAACATTTCAACAACTTCGTCACGAAACTCCAGACCATCATCGCCGGCATCGCCGACAACGCCCGCACCGTGGCGTCCTCGGCCACGGAGCTGTCGGCGGTGAGCAGCCAGACAACCCAGAGCGTCCGGTCCCTGTCCTCCAAGACATCCACGGTGGCCTCGGCCTCGGAAGAGATGAACTCGAACATGGCGTCTGTGGCCGCCGGGATGGAGCAAACCACGTCGAACCTCGCTTCCGTTGCCGCAGCCACCGAGCAGATGACATCGACCATCAGCGAGATCGCAGGAAACACCGAGCGCGCGAGCGGCACGTCGGAAGACGCCGCGCGGCAGGTGGACAGCTTCGCCTCCGTACTGCGGCAGCTCGGAGACGCCGCGCAGGAGATCGGCAAGGTCACGGAAACCATCGCCGCCATATCGTCGCAGACCAACCTGCTGGCTTTGAACGCCACCATCGAGGCGGCCAGGGCGGGGCAAGCGGGCCGCGGGTTTGCCGTGGTCGCCAATGAAATCAAGGAACTGGCGCTCAAGACAGCCGAAGCGACCAACGACATCAGGGAGCGGATCGGCGGCATCCAATTCGCCACAGGCAACGCCGTGAGCGACATCGACCGGATCGTGAAGGTCATCGGCGAGGTGAACTCCATCGTGGCGAACATCGCCGCCGCCATCGAGGAGCAGTCCGCCGTCACACGCGAGGTGGCGAACAACATCGCTCAGGCGACCGAGGACGTACAGGACGCCAATATGAGATCCACGGAGATGTCCACCGTTTCACGGGACATCACCGGAGAGATCACCGCCGTCGACACCATCACGAACGACATCCGCTCGGGCGGGGAGCAGGTCCAGACGAGTGCCGAGGAACTTTCGAATCTCGCCGAAGATCTCAGCGCCCTGGTGGGACAATTCAAGATTTAGGAACAACGCCCGCGGGGGGCGGACAGAAACCAGGGGCCGGAACGCCGTACCTGGCCAGGCAGCCTCCCGCGGCACACGATTTTCACAACAGACACACGAAGATAAACGCCTGAAAGGAGTATTCCCATGCAATGGTTCATTCACATGCGCATCATGAGCAAGCTTGTCCTGTCCTTTGGAGTCATTCTGGCCATCCTGGCCGGACTCGGCTGGTTCGCGAGCACGGAGATGTCCGACATCAACGACAAATCCACGGAAATCAGCACTGTCTGGCTTCCCAGCGTCCAGGCCTGCGCGGAGCTCAATTCCCTCATCCTCGAGGTTCGCAATGCGGAGTATGGGCATGCGATTTCCGCAGATGAGAAAAGCATGTCTGAATACGAAAAACGTATTGAACAATACAAAACGGACATACAAAATGTCAGGACTGCGTATGAGAAACTTCCTGCACTGGAAGAAGAGCAGCGTCTCTACCAGGAGTACAAGAATCATTGGGATCTCTACATCAAGGAGCACGCATCGATCATAGCCTTGTCCCGTGCCATGAAGACCAAGGAAGCGGTCACGGCCATGCGTGGGACATCACGGGCCGAATACTACGCGGCCAAGGACGCCCTGGACAAGATCATCCATCTCCAGAAGAGCGCCTCGGATGCCGCCAGCGCCGAGGCCGACGCCACATACGCCCATGCCCGCACGTCCATCCTCGTCGCCAATATCGCCGCCGTCCTTGTCGGCCTCATGGTCGCCTTTCTCGTGGCCCGGATCATCACCCGCCAGCTGGGCACCGAACCGGGCGTCATCGCCTCCGTCGCCGAGCGGGTCGCCAACGGGGACCTGAACGTCGCGTTCAATGACACCACCCGCCACATCGGCGTCTACGCCGACATCAAACGCATGTGTGAACGCCTCCGAGAAATCGTGACCGAGGTGCAGGGCGCCTCCGAGAACGTTGCCTCAGGCTCCGAGCAGATGAGCGCCTCGGCCGAACAGCTTTCCCAGGGAGCGACGGAGCAGGCCGCCTCGGTCGAGGAAGTGTCCGCCAGCATGGAACAGATGACCGCCAATATCCGGCAAAACGCCGACAACGCCGCACAGACCGAAAAGATCGCCCTCAAGGCGGCCCAGGACGCCGATGCGAGCGGCAAGACCGCGGCCCAGGCCGTGGATGCCATGAAGCACATTGCCGAGAAGATCTCCATCGTCGAGGAAATCGCCCGCCAGACCAACCTCCTGGCCCTGAACGCGGCCATCGAGGCCGCCCGCGCCGGGGAACACGGCAAGGGCTTCGCCGTGGTCGCGGCCGAGGTGCGCAAGCTGGCCGAACGCAGCGGCACCGCGGCGGCCGAGATCAGCGAGCTCTCCTCTTCCACGGTGACCCTTGCCGACCAGGCCGGAGTGATGCTGGTCAGGCTCGTCCAGGACATTCAGCACACGGCCGAACTGGTGCAGGAAATTTCCGCCGCATCCAACGAACAGAACGCGGGCGCGGACCAGATCAACAAGGCCCTGCAGCAACTCGACCAGGTCATCCAGCAGAACGCCTCGGCCTCCGAGGAGATGGCCTCCACGTCCGAAGAGCTGTCCAGCCAGGCCGAACAGTTGCAGGGCACCATCGGCTTCTTCCGCCTCGGCCTCGACACGGGCAAGGGCGCCCGCCGGATGCCTCGCCAGAGCCGGCCGCAGACGGCGCGCAGGGCATCCAAGGCGCTGGTCGCCCCTGCGGGCGGCCTGGCCCTGGAGATGGGGCGCGACGATGAAGACGACGAATTCGAACGTTTCTAACCACAGGGCGAAATCACCAATGAACGACAGCACCTTTCTGCAATACCTGACCTTCGGCCTTGGCGATGAGGTTTTCGCCCTGGAAACGGGCTTCGTGCGCGAAGTCATCGAACTCGTACCCGTGACCCGCATTCCCAGGACTCCCCCGTTCATGCGCGGGGTCATCAACCTGCGCGGCCACGCCGTGCCCGTGGTCGACCTGCGCATCAAGTTCGACATGCCCACGGCCCGGGACACGGTGAGCACGTGCATCATCATCGTGGACGTGGAGATCGAGGGCGAGCAGTGCCACATGGGCGCCATCGTCGACTCCGTGCTCGAAGTCTTCGAAATGGCGAACGAACAGATAACCCCGCCGCCGCGCATGGGCACGTCCATCCGCCCGGATTTCCTCAGCGGCATGGGCAAGCAGAACGAGGAGTTCATCATGATCCTCGACATCGGCAAGGTCT